>JAYTVF010000309.1:0-4657 GCA_043744155.1 Acidimicrobiia bacterium
CACCGTGCAGCGATGATCGCGGCGATGCAGATCTACTGGCGCCGATTCCTCATCATGGGCATCGCCTCGGGCGTGACGTACGCGCTCGTGCAGATCGCCTTCCAACGAGCACCGGTCGGCTATGTCACGTGCCTACGGGAATCGAGCGTGGTGATCGCCGCCTTCGTCGGCGCCCGCTACTTGGGCGAAGGCCATGCGATCAGGCGCACTGCCGCTGCATGCGTAGTCGTAGTCGGACTGTTGCTGCTCGTGCTCGGCCGCTGACCGGTCGCCGATCACCCACCCGGGTGACAGGAGATGTCAGAGAATTCGCGTCGAACTAGGTGACGCTGACCAGCCGCGCGGTCGTGACCCACCGGAACCGCACTGAGTGCGGCGGTGTGCAGGCGACCAACTGCACGGTCGCCAACCCCGAGGTGACGCCGATGTTGTTGATGACGTTGAAGCTCGGTGCAGTCACGTCCTGGCGCACGACCACGTAGTTGTATGAATGGCCGTCGTCGCCGATCAGGCTGACCTGCCCGCCCAATGGAACCAGGTTGATGTTGAGGAAGGGTGCACCGTGCGTCGTGCGGTGCCCGAACAGTACGATGTTTCCGGGAGTTGCCAAACCGGCAGCGCCGTTCCACGTCGCGGCGATGCCGAGGTTGGCCACGGCGTCGAGATTGGTGCCGGTACCAACTGCGAGCGACATACCGATGGAAGTGGTGTCGACTTCGCGCGCCGTCGATGGACCGAACTGCGGGTTGACCGGCGACGGCAGTGACGCGACGGAGGGCGCACCGAGGTACCAGCCATTGAGGTCGGCGATCAGGTGCAGACCGTTCTGGGTAAACAGGCTGATCCCGCGACTGCTGGCGCGGACGATGGCGTGGTTAGCAATCGTTTGATCCCACGTGTCGACGTTGAGGTTCGATGCCTGAGGCCGAGCAACACCCGACGGGAACGCCGTGACGAAACCACCGAGCATCGATTCGGTGCCCGTGATGTTGATCGCCGCAGCCGCGACTGGACTGCCGGGGTCGTACACCGGGAACTCGAGTGTGCTACCACCCCACGTTGGCATGACGGTGGAGTTGCGTGAGTCGAGCAACCGCGTCGGATCGACGGGTACGAACAAACCATCCGTCGATGGCACCGTGCTCGTTCCGGTGAAGTAGCCGGCGACGTCGACGATGAGGTGACCACCACCTTGGCTGAAGACGTTGAACCCTCGGGGTCCCCCGGGTGTGAGCAGCACGATCGCTTGCCCCGCTCGGGTCTCGCCGGGCGAGTCGATGTTGAGGTTGCTCGCCTTCGGAGGCAACTGGTTGAGCGGGTATGCCGTCCAGAAGCCGACGCCGGTTTCCGTTGCGGTGAGGTTGACCACCACGGCCAAGGCGTCGGCGGGAATGGCTGCGGCGCTCATATCTACAGGTTCCACCGACTGGCCCGCCACGCCGAACCCGCGGTTTCTGGTGTCAAGCACTCGCAACGCCCCGCCGGGTCGGGTCACGAGTCGACCGCTCGGCACGGAGCCGGTCACCGGCACGTACGCGCCGGAAACATCGACCACGACGTCCATCGATCGCTGCATGTACACGTCGACCGCACCACCGGCACCGAGCCTGACGGTGACCATGTTGGCCATCACCTGCCCGGCCCCATCGAAGTTGACATTGGAGGCCGTCGGCAGCGTCGTGCCCGCCGGATACACGGTGACGAATCCGGGTGCGGAGGTGTTGACACCGGTCACGTTGAGCACCGCGGCGGTGGCGTTGCTCGGGACATTTTTGAGACCCGCCACCTGCACCCGCACCACGTTGGCAGACAGACGGGTGAAACCGAACGCGCCCTCTTCGGGCCGGGTGTCGGCGAGTCGAGCGGGAGAAACGGCCTGGTAGGCGGACGCACCTGGGACCGCTGCCTCGACCACAGCAGGGCCGGCCCCGAGACTCGGCAGAACCAGGTGACTCGCCGTCACGAGGAGTGTCAAGGCGAACACCTTGGGCCCGGTCAATCGCATCGTTACACCTTACAGATCATCAGTGGACCGAGGAGGAGTCCTAGAAGTAGATGATTCGTTCGGCCTGTTTCTCGGCCTCATCGAGATCATCGGTGTAGGCGCCCGTCGACAGGTACTTCCAGCCGGCGTCACTGACGATGAACACGATCACACCGTCGGTGATCTCACTGGCGACCTTGGCGGCGCCGGCCATTGCCGCACCTGAGGAGATCCCGGCGAAGACACCACATTCGGTGACCAGGCGTCGTGTCCACTCCAGGCTCTCGCGCGGGCGCACGACCCGCTTGCGGTCGAGCAGATCGAACCCGTACCACTGGTCGAACACCGGTGGGATGTAACCATCCTCCAGGTTGCGCAGCCCCTCGACGCGCTCCCCCAGCGGCGGCTCGATGGCGATCACCTTGATGGCCGGGTTCTGCTCTTTCAAGTATCGACCCGTGCCCATCAACGTGCCACTGGTTCCCAGCCCGGCGACGAAGTGGGTGATCTCCGGGCAATCGCGCCAGATCTCCGGGCCCGTGCCCTCGTAGTGCGCCAACGGGTTGGCGTCGTTGCCGTACTGGTACAAGAAGCACCATTGCGGGTTGGCGGCCGCCATCTCCTGGGCGCGGCGCACGGCACCGTTACTGCCCTCTTCGCCAGGGGTCAAGATGACCTCGGCGCCGAACACCTCCAGCATCTGGCGGCGCTCGATCGACACACTGGAGGGCATCAGGATCTTGATCGGGTAGCCCTTGAGCTGGGCGATCGCGGCCAGCGCAATGCCGGTGTTGCCGCTCGACGGCTCGAGGATCGTCTGGCCCGGCTGCAGTTGGCCACTCTTTTCGGCCTGCTCGATCATCGACTTGGCGATGCGGTCCTTGACCGAGCCGAACGGGTTCTGGCCCTCGAGCTTGGCGATGATGCGCACGTCGGGATTGGGCGAGAGCTTGCTGACATCGACCATCGGTGTGTTGCCGATCATGTCGAGCACACTGTTGAACGGAACCATCACCTTCCCCAACATCACGCGGCGGATCACCTATTCCGATGAACCTGATCAATCCTGTCGGGATTCTATCTCAGCCGACCGCGACCCGCTCCTCGGTGATGGCCCCGTCGACAATGCGGTAGCTACGCGTCTCGGGAGCCTCACGCTTCAAGCTGACGATCACGTAGTGCCACCCGGGGTCGGGCGCCTGGTCGACATCGGTGGGGCTGGGATAGGGCTCGCTGTGGGTGTGACTGTGGAACACACCGATGATCTCCAACCCGTCGTCCTCGGCTGCCAGTTCGGCGCGCAGCAGTTCCTTACCCGGGATCGCGTAGATCCGTGCCGATGCCGCTTCGTTCGTGCAGGCGACGAACCGATGCACGGAATCGCCGCGGCCGACCAGCAGTCCGCAAGCCTCCAGCGGGTAGCCGTCGTAGGCGTGGCCGATCATCTCGGCGAAGGCGCGGTTCGAGAGGGCGAGCATCGGCCGAAGGGTAGCGAGGCGGTCGTCGACGAGGCGACCGCTACCCTCAACCGCCATGCCGCCTTCCCGTCCGACCTTGGACGATCGCAAGATCATCGCCAGCAACCGCAAGGCGCGCCATGACTACGCGATCCTCGACACGATCGAGACGGGCATCGTGCTGCAGGGCAGCGAGGTGAAGAGCCTGCGGCTCGGTCATCTCCAGATGGCCGATGCCTACGCACGCGTGATCAACGGAGCCATCTGGCTCGACGGCATCCACATCCCGCCGTACCAGTTCGCCCATGGCATCGGTGCGCACGATCCCGATCGGCCGCGCAAGCTGTTGTTGCACACGCGTGAGATCGAGCGCATTGCCGCCGAGGTCGCCCAGGAGCGCTTGGCGCTGGTGCCGCTGTCGTTCTACTTCAAGGGGGGCAGGGTCAAGGTCGAGTTGGCACTGGCCAGAGGCCGCACGAAGGGTGACAAGCGCAATGCCATGGCCGAACGAGATGCGAAGCTCGACATGCAGCGGGCGATGGGTCGGCAGGCGAAGGGTCGCGTCGACTGATTGCTTCCGTCGAGCCAAATCCCCTCACAGCGTGATCACCTGCAGGGTCGCCTCGGCGTGGAGTTTGACCATTGCCGGAGTGACCTCGTCGTTGCCAGGCAGTTCGACGATGAACGCGGTCCCGCCGTTGATCGTGTGATTGATGTACTGCGTGAATGTGCCGGTGCATCCGCCGGTGCAGGGCGTCGACGCCGCAGACAGTCCCACCAGCTCGGCGAACTGCGTGGGGATCTCGCGATGAGCCCCGCCGGGCGACACCCGGTTGGCGTCCTGGTGCCAGAACATCGTGATGTAGGGCTTGATCTCGCCGACGAACTTCTCCAGTGCTTGCGTCTCGGGCTGGTCGGCCGGAGCCTCGCCGGAGTACTCACCGTCCGTCGTCTTCGGGATGTACGTCCAGTTGTACGACACGTTGCGGTTGAGGTCGACCCCGTTGGCGTTGTAGCGAATGTCGGTGGCCTGCCCATCGGGATTGATGCTGTCGATGATCCACAGGTCGATGCCCTTCGGCGTCGGCATGGTGCGGATCATCTTCGTGATGCCGAAGCCCTTGGCCTCGTCGCCGTGAATCACTCCGATCAGCAAGACCGGTCGGCCGCCGGGGGTGCCCATGCGGTAGGCGGTGATGTCACGTCCCTGCACCGA
>JAYTVF010000310.1:0-4648 GCA_043744155.1 Acidimicrobiia bacterium
CCGCAGGTGCGCTCGGCTGATGGATCGGTCTACGGCGTGGAGGCACTGTTGCGGTTACGGCGCAACGGAGAGTTCATCCCCGCGCCGTTGCTCATTGGGGCGGCGAAGACCGCGGGTCTGATGTCGGCACTGACGGACTACGTGATCGACCGATCGGTGCGGTCGGCGTCGGCGCTGCATGGCGAATTCCCCGATCTCGTGGTGTCGTTCAATGTCAGTCCCGAGGACCTCAGTTCGGGCACTCTCGCCGAGCGTGTCGTTGCGTCGGCCAGACGCCATCGAGTGAGCCCGAGCAAGCTCTGTGTTGAGGTCACCGAAGAGTCCTTGCTCGAAGACCCGGTGGAGGCAGCGCGCACGGTTGAACGTTTGCGAGCCGCGGGCTTCGGGGTTTCGATGGACGACTTTGGGGTTGGGTTTTCGTCTCTCACGAACCTACGTACGCTTAATGTAAGTGAGCTTAAGATCGACCGGGGCTTCGCTCATGGCATGACTGCTGATGCACGGACCCAGGCATTGGTGGTCAGTATCGCTGAACTGGCCCATCGACTGGGGGCGACGGTGTTGCTTGAGGGCGTCGAGACCGAGGCGGAATTGGAACTTGCCCGCTCCTTCGGCATCGACCTTCTGCAGGGCTTCGTCTTCAGCCGGGCGTTGGCTATCACGGACCTTCGCCCGTGGATGCGTGAGCAGGAAGTTCGTCGCTTTGACTTCGATGGTTGGTCGATTGATTTGCCGACCGAGAGTTCCGTTCGACGGTAACCGTCACGGGCAGATGGTCCGAGACCTGGGCCCAGCGATCGAGGTCCTCATAGGGAGTGTGCGGGTCGCGGGAAACGAATGTCGGTGCCGCGAGGATTCCGTCAAGACGCTGGGTCGGCCGACGTCCCCGACGCAAACCTGCGGTCCAGCAGGTGGGAGAGCTTCCCGGAGCGGTGTCAGTGAGGGGATGAAGTGTTCGGGCAACGGCATCCACCTCGGCGTTGAAGTCGCCGACGACAACATCGGCGCCGAGCGATGCGAGGTGGGTGAGCTCAATGGCGCGGCGCTCAGCTGCGTCATGGGGCGAAAGGTGCACGTTTATGAGGTCGAGTGTTGTCCCGAACGAGCACTCAATATGTGTACGTAGGATAATACGGCGTCGCCAACTCCAGAGTGGAGCAACGGTCAGCACGTTCGTGGTGGAAGTGGCAATTCGATGGGGGGTGAGGACGGCGAGGCCTTCGGAGAAATATGGGAATGAGGTGTGCTTGCGAGCCCAAAGGTGATGCATGCCAAGGCGTTGGGCCAATCGCCTGGCTTGGCGTGCCGTCGCTTCCTGCACCACGAAGATGTCTGATCTCTGGTCTCTAATATGTGCACATATGAAATCCAAATCAGCGCCGTAGCTGCCCTGGAGATTCCAGGTGGTGATTCGCCACGACATGAACGGCGTGGACGATGCCGTCACGGGGTCAGCGGACGGCGACATCAAGGTCGAATCGGCGCACGGCCCGGGCGAAAATGTTGGCTTCCACGTCGGGTTCGGTGGCCACCTGCAGGTCGCTCATCCGGGCCGCCAGCCCGGTGAAGAGGGCACGCATGGTGAGGCGGGCCAGGGGCGCACCGATGCAGGTGTGTGGTCCGTTGCCGAAGGAAACATGGGGATTGGGTGACCGGGTGATGTCGAAGCGAAATGGATCGGCGAATACCGCTTCGTCCCGATTGGCCGACGGGTAGAGAAGGACCACACGATCACCGAGACCGATGGTCTGGCCCCGGAGTTCGGTCGGCGCCACACAGCGGCGGAAGAAGTTATTCAGCGGTGTCACCCATCGAAAGATTTCCTCCACCGCACTGTCCACGAGCGACGGATTGTGGTGGAGCAATTCCCACTGGTCGGGATGGTCAACGAAAGCCCGCAAGCCGTGGGCGATCGTCGTGCGAGTGGTCTCGGAACCACCGGACACGAACAGCCCGACCTCGTGAAAAACGCTGTCGAACGGCATGGGCGCGCCGCCCAGTTCGGCGTGGGCCCACACCGTAAGGAGATCATCGGCGGGCATGCGTCGCTTCTCGTCCACCATCTCCTTCACGCTCGAGCGCAGAGACATATTCGCCCGCACGAAGTCCACGAGGATGGCTCCAGACCGATCACGCATGTCCGTCCGCATGAGCTGCTCGCTCCATGTCCTGAGTGTCGGCCATGCATCATCGGGGTAGCCGAGCAGACGACACGTGAGGAGAGCGGGCAGCCGTCCGGCGATCGCGTCGATTACTTCAAAAGTAATGCGCTCACCGCTCCGCTCACCCGGCAAGCCAAGAATCGCGTCTATAAGTTCACGTACGGTTTGGCGAAGTTCCTGTTCGCGTTTGGCCAGCACGCCCGGAGCGAAGAAACGTTGCACCAACATGCGCTGTTGCTTATGCCCGGGATCGTCCTGGGCGATCATGTTCATCTCTGTCGGCGTGGTGATAGCCCGATATGAATGCTGGCTGGGGAAGAGTTCGGCCCGCCGCTCCACGAAGATGGCGTCGGCATGGCGGGAGATCCCCCACAGGCCATTTCGTTCGTCGCGATACACGGGCTCGTGGGCCCGCATCCACGTCCACGTGTCGTGGGGATTCGAGCGGTAAAACTCCGGATCGAGCAGGTCAACAACGAGGCGGGCCGCGGCGGTCGTAGTCACGGATTCGACCGTAGCGGGGCATGGCTGTTTGCGCCTTTCGGGGCGGCCCGGGCGGGTAGCATTGGGTCGGTGACGTTTCGCCGTTCGCGCCGCCTCCTGTCGATTGGCATCGGGTCCGGAGCGGGGCTCATGTCCGGCCTGTTCGGAGTCGGCGGCGGGTTCCTCATCGTGCCCGCACTCACCGGCTTTGCGCATATGCCCCAACGGCGTGCAAATGGCACGTCGCTCGTGGCCGTGATGCCCATCTCGGCGGCGGCTGCGCTCGGATACGCCCTGGACGACTTCGTTGATCTGTTCGTTGCCGCGTTGTTGGTCGTCGGCGGATTGGTGGGGGCTGAGATTGGCACCCGGCTGCTTGATCGGTTGCCCATTCGTGTCATTCGTCTGGCGTTCGCCGTCCTCCTCGTGGTGGCTGCCGCCCGCCTCGTGTTGGGCACGGTCAGCACCGATCCGATGCACCTCGGAGATTCGGTAGACGCGGGCCTGCTCGTACTCGGCCTTCTCACCGGTGTCCTCTCGGGGCTGCTTGGTGTCGGTGGAGGTTTCATCATGGTGCCGGGGATGGTTCTGCTGGCGTCCATGCCGACGGCGCTGGCCAAGGGGACGGCGCTGGTGGCCATCGTTCCCACGGCGGCGTTTGCCACGTGGCGCAACCATCAACGCGGCAACGCCGATGTGCCTCTCGGTCTTGTCGTCGGTGGAGCTGGCGCAGTTGTGTCTCTCATCGCCGCCCGGGCCTTCGTCCGCCTCGACCCTAAAATCTCCAACGTGATGCTCGGCATCCTGCTTCTGGTTCTGGCGGTGTCAATGGTCCGGGCAGCGTTTCAACCGACCGGAGAGTCCGACCCGATCGGCGAAACAGCCTGAGTGTCCGCGGGAATCAGGGATTGCGGTATCTCGACGAGTTTGGCGCGAAGGTATTCGCCCAGGCTCTTTGCCTGGGGGTCGAGGCGCACGCTGGACGCCACTCCTTCGCCGAGGAGACCTTCGATCACAAAGTTAAGCGCGCATATGTTTGGAAGAGCATAGCGACGAACTCTGAGTTCGGCGATTTCGGGCATGAGGTGCGCCAGGCGATCGGTCGTGAGGAACCAATCGAGCCATTCATATGCGCGCTGACTACGCGCCCAGACCCCGACGTTGGCATTGCCGCCCTTGTCTCCGGAACGGGCGCCCACCAGACGTCCGAGCGCCACCTCCACTGTGGGTTCATCGAAGAGATTCACCGAGCGCGCTGCGGCCCCATTTTGTTCGCCGGAGCGTTCGCCGGCCTGTGCAGTTTTGGCCGTTTCGACCTGCGCTCCGGCAATGGCAGCGTCGACTGTGGTGACGACGCCGTCCAGATGTACCTCGTGATTCACCAGGCTGCTCGGAATCAGTGCGGGCCAATAAACGCCATACGCCTGGGCACCACTCGGTCCGCCCATGCCGAACATGCCGGGATAGCTGGACAGCGCCAGCTCAATGCCGACGTTGGCAAAAGCCCGACCAACCTTACGTTCGTCGGGATCCTTGGCGATGAGCGTGAGGTAGGCCACCGCCTCCTCGTTCGATGCCGGATTTTCCTTGTCTGAACGAACCAAACGGGTAGCCGTCCCGGCGAACGCTTCTCGACCACCTCGTTGATGGGGCCAGAACGAGTCCTCCACGAGTTTTGCTTTGGCCTCGATGTCGAGGCCGGTCAGGCAAAACGTCATCGAGTTTCGAAAGCCCCCGTCAAGGTTTATGCACACCTTGGTTGTCGTCGGCGGCGGCTCACCCTCCACGCCATCGATACGAACGCGATCGGGGCCGTCCATATGTACGCGTATGGAGTCGAAGCGCGTGGTGACATCGGGGTTCAAGTATCGAGTGCCCTGGATCTCGTAGAGCAGTTGGGCGGTCACGGTGCCGACGTCCACCCGACCTCCGGTTCCCTCGTGTTTGGTGATGATCGACGAACCATCGGCGAAGACCTCGGCGATCGGAAAGCCGGGGTGAAA
>JAYTVF010000311.1:0-4636 GCA_043744155.1 Acidimicrobiia bacterium
ATCGAAACCACCAGCCCACCCGGCCAACACCCTCAACCAGACCACCAACCACCGTCAGCCTCACCCAACCCGTCGCTACAAAACGCCGCGCCGCGCTCAACAGCTGGGCAAGGCAACGGCAGGGCTGTGATGACGCGTACCGCAAGTTCGGCGAACAGGCTCCTGATCAGGCCAACGACTTTGCCCGGGTCGGGCTCGGCACCGCCCGCCGGAAAATCCCCAGAAGGCAACCTGTCACCCGGCGGTGACGCAAGCATCGACGAGTTATCGGCAGCTGCGACATCGTGGCTGGCCTGATCGACCGCATCGAGATCGCCGACCTGCTTACCCGAATGGGCTTCCCGCTCTCCTCTGTCGTCGAACATTTCGGTGAAGCCCCACCGTCTCCCGATCAACTCTTGGCGCGAACTCGGGATCGATCTGCTCGCCGTAAGGCCCGCCCTGCCCGGACCTCAGAACGCCGCCCCGCGTCTTGGCGGCTGCGACGCTCGCCGTCGAGGCCGCTGCGAGTCGGCCTAGATGGTCCGTCATCGAGCATCGCGTTCGACGAGAGCGGACGGAAGGTGCTCGAGGTCGCCGTGTGGGTGAGTAAGCGGAACAACCGTACGGCATGCCCGCTGGACCTACTACGAGGTGTGCTGTCCGACGGTGCCGATCCGGTCGTGAACGCCCTGTGCACTTTCGGCCCGGGTCCCTTCAAGCAACTACTCCTCGAGCTCGCACGACTGGACGTTAAGCCAAACGTTAAGCCCGTGTAGGGAACCTGCCGCTTCGGACCTCACTCGGTAGTGGCCCGAGGTCACAAGGGCGATCGAGAGGCCGAGGCTCATCATCAACCCGGTCGATTTGTTGCTGGCCGTCGTCGGGCGAAGTCAAGGACAGCGATGAGTTGTTTGCCGTGGCCGGCTTAGTTGGAGAAACCGGACAGCGCGTCGAGGTAGTTGTGGTGGACGGTGGGGATCAAGAGCCGGATTTCGTCAGCGACGGACAGCCGTCGCGCGCATCGGCAGCGAGACTATCGAGGGCGGTTGGGGGCGCGAGGATGGAGGTACAACGCCTAATGGTTAAGGATCGGGCAAGAAAGAGTCTGGTGACCCATGGGATACCGCATGTTTTTGCGACATGGTGGAGTCGTACATCGAACGGCGGAGAAATTTTATGGACTATCGCATCAGACACAGTGTGGCGGCACTGTCACTTGTAGTACTTAGTTTCGGGGTGATGTCGAGCGCGTCGGCGGCGCCCGAGCAGGCCTATGCCGGTCCTGACTTGATCACGGGCGTGGTCATCGGCACCCCGCTACCTTTTGTCGTCGATCACGACGATGTCCTCATGACAATCGCCCACGGCTTTGGCACGAACAGTCCGAAATGCGTCGTGGTGACCCCACCAACGCATGGCACGCTGACCTATCAGCCCGACCCGGATCTGTGCGACTTTTACTACACAGCGAACGCCACCTTCACCGGCACTGACACGTTCTTGTATTCGATCTCGTTCAATGGCTCGCTGCCAGCGCAGGCCTTGGTGACCCTGCAGAGCACTCCCGCCGTCACAACCACGACGACGACGGTCGCTCCGACGACGACCACGACAGCAGTCGCGACGACCACCACGACGGCCCTCGCGACGACCACCACGATGGTGGCACCGACCACTACGACGACCATCGCAGTCGTCAGCGCAACGACCGCCGCTCCCGGCAGTACCGCGACGACCTCAGCCGCCAACAACACGGTGCTGACAACGACGGCCAGAGCGGCCGCCGCAACCACGACGGTGGCGGCCGTCGTGCTTTCCGCGCGGGCGCTGCCCACCACCGGTACTGACGCCGCGACGATGTCGCTTCTGGCTGCTCTGTTGCTGCTCTGTGGCTTCGGTTTCGTCTGGCATAACCACAGCCGAAAAGTGGCGATGCATCGCCGCAAGATGATGCGTCGATAGCCAGCCTTCCAGCCCCAAGCCCCGGCCGTCAGTCGCCTGAGCAGACATGCCTACGAGCGGATTATCCGACCGACGCGAATCGCACAGCGCTGATGGGCGGAAGGTAGTTGGTGACGGCGGCGAACGAGTCGCCACCGTCTTCGCTCACCCAGAGTGAGCCGGTGGTCGACCCGAGAACCAGACGGTTTCCGGTGGCATCGACGTCGAGGCCGTGTCGGTAGATAAGGTCGTATGAGTGTTCCTGGGGAAGCCCGCGGTGCAATTGCTCGAAGGTTTGGCCGCCGTCTCGGGTGCGGGTCAGGACCATTTTTCCATCAACGGGTACCCGGCAACCGTCGTCGACTGCCGGAGCGAACCAGGCCGTGTCGGGGTCCAGCGGATGAGCGGCCACCGGAAAGCCAAACACCGAAGGTGCCACGTCGATGATCTCGGTGAAGGTGCGGCCGGCGTCGGTTGAGCGGTAGATACCGCTGTGATGCTGTACCCACACCACGTCGGGGAAGGCAGCGCACACCGCGAGGCAATGCGGGTCTTGTACATGGGGCACCATCGACAACTCGGGCGGAGCAAAGCCGGCCTTCATCCCGGTGGATACCTGCCACGCGGCCCCGGCATCCTCGGTGATCCACACGCCGCCGCACGAGATGGCGACGGTCACCCGCTGGCCGCCGCATCGGGGATCGACGGCGATCGAGTGGATTCCGGGCAGGTCGTAGCCGCCACCGAACCACTCCGTTCGGGTCTCATGCCGCCAGAGCGAATCAACGATCTCCCACGATTCGCCGCGATTGCCCGAGCGGAATAGGCCACCAGGAATGGTGCCGCACCACAGCACGCCGGGTTCGTTGGCGTGGCCAGCAGCGACAACCCAGGCCATCTCCGTCGACCACGGAATCTCGCGTCGCCCCATCGGCTCCATCTCCACCAGACTCTGGGGCCTGATGGGGTACACGGGCGTGGCGATCTCGCTCCACGTGGCGCCCTGATCCTCGGATCGATGCAACTTGACGCCGAAATGGCCGTGGTTCAGCGAGGCGTACCAGGCCGAGTCACGAGGATCGACGGCCACCGTCACCACGGGGATCCCCAGAAAGTCCATGCGGTCAACCGCCCAGGTGCCGTCCCGTCGAGTGACGATGGCCAACCCTTTTCGCGTTCCTATCAGCAGCGTGTCACTCATTGGTCAACCTCCGGAGAGTGCCTGCATGACGTAGATCTCATCGGTCGGGCCGACAGGGTCGGACAGCCCGATGCGGTCGGCGATGGTGTGGTCACCGATGAAGATAGCGATGTGCCGGCGGACCGCACCCTGGTCGTTGAGCACGTAGTGGCGCACGTTCTCGTAGGTGGCGAAATAGGCCGCCAGTACGTCGGCAACGGAGCTTTCGAGGACATATCCGACCTCGGTCGGCGGACACTCGACATAGCGCTGCAAGTTCTTGGTGAATCGCACCACCGTCACCCTCGGACCGTATCGCACCGTCGGATTCGGGGTCGAGACGATGCCCTCGAGAATTTGAGGTTCGTCGGCCCGATGGTGGCGTTGGTTCGGATCAGGGGTCGATGGGCCTGCCACCCTTAAGAACCGGCCGCTGGTGGGGCACCTTTTCTTGATCCTAACTGCTCGTCGGGAACAGCTTCCCTCAGGTTTGCCTCAGGTGTTGTGATCTGACCAGGCAAATGGTCGTCTGTTTCGATCAAGAACGGCACCGGACTCTTTTCACCGTTGGTGAGTTTCCCTACGTTGCGAACTCATGAAATCGTCCGCAGGTCGCCCTGGAACCGGCCCAAGTCGCGCGGTGAGCGGTCGTCCCGCCAATCCAGCCCGTGTCGGTTTGGCGGCGCTGTTGATTGTCGGCGGGGGACTGGTGTTCCTTGGCCTCTTCCGGGCGCGCGGCCATCAGGTGCCGGTGCTGGTAATGGCTCGTGATGTTGCCGCTGGCCAATCGCTCACCGCCAAGGATGTCGTGGTGGCCGAGGTTGCTGCCACGGGCGTAGCGACGGTGCCCGCCAAAGATCGGACCCATCTGAATGGCGTAGTGGCCAAGGTAGGCCTCACCAAAGGGGCGCTGTTGGCACCCCAGCAATTCGGATCTGCTCTGCCCTTGCCGCTGGATGAGGCCTTGGTTGCGTTGGCCTTTCCCGAGGTGGCCGTGCCGCGTTCGATGCGCTCCGATGATCGAGTTCGCCTCGTTGTCGGAGACAGAGTGGTTGACGCCAAGGTGACCGACATTCGTGCCGGCATGGCCAGCACCGGCACGGTCAGTGTCACGTTTCAGTTGAAGCAGGATGCAGCCCGACTCGTTGCCGTGGGCAAAGACGTCCGACTCCTGGTCGTGGGCGGTGCACCGGAATCCTCGGTGCTTCAGGCCGAGGCTGTCGGTGTGACCAACGGTGTGGCTGGAGGTGCGCCGGGCGCGAGCGGTGTGTCGGTGTCGGGAGCGAGCGGCGGTGTGCTCGGCGGAGTGTCGGCGCCGAGCACGAGCGGCGGTGTGGCTGGAGGTGCGCCGAGCACGAGCGGCAACCCGATCGGCGGTGTGTCGGCGTCGGGAGCGAGCGGCAACCCGATCGGCGGAGCGGTCGTGCCCTCCGATGCGGGGAGCCGACCGGTTCTCGCCGCAGTCGGCTCGGGCGGGGGAAGCAAGTGAACATCGTCGTGATCGGCGCCAAGGGTTCCGCGGTGACAACCAGT
>JAYTVF010000312.1:0-16954 GCA_043744155.1 Acidimicrobiia bacterium
GCCCGCCGCCGCCGTCCGCCGCCGTCGTCCGCCGCCCGCCGCCCGCCGCCGCCGTCCGCCGCCGTCCGCCGCCGCCGTCCGTAGGCCGCACACAACTCAGACGGAAGAAGCACACAACTCACCGAGAACGGGCTCATTCGGGCCTGAATAGCGACGTTTGCGGCGAAGTTGTGTGCATCAACCGGTCACGTTGTGTGCATTACCGGCAACAACTCGACGGTATGCCAACCTTCAGAGGTGGGCAATGAGATCGGCGCCGAAGAGTGCGACCCCCTGTGGGGATACCCGTCACCGGGGGAGCATCGGTGGACAGCTTGTGCGGCCATCGTCGTGGCGCTCCTGCTCCAGCTACGCCTGCCGGAGAAGCTGTCGCTTGGGCCGCGTTGGCTATTGCCTTCGCTCGAGGGGCTGATGCTTCTAATCCTGATGATCGGCAATCCCTCCCGTTTCCACGAACTGAACCGCAACATGCGGCCACTCGCCCTCGTCATGGTGGCTTTTATCTCGGGTACCAATGGCGTGTCGCTCGGTCTTTTGATCCACAACCTGGTGAACGGTCACACCGAGACCAAGCTCGGGCGCCCGCTCATCTATTCGGCGGTGTCGATATGGTTCACTGCAGTGATCGCGTTCGCATTGTGGTTCTGGGAGATCGATCGGGGTGGGCCGGTGAAAAGGATGTCGGCCGACCACAGCGCACCGGACTTCCTATTTACACAGATGACGAGCCCGGGGGTGTGCCAGGGGTCGTGGTCCCCCAAATTCACCGACTATCTGTACCTTTCGCTCACGAACTCCACTGCCTTCAGCCCAACAGACGTGCTGCCGCTGACCACACGGGCCAAGCTTTTGATGAGCCTGCAATCGGTGACATCACTGGCCACCATCGCCGTCGTCGGCGCCAGGGCCGTCAACATCTTGGGCTGACGTTGCGGCCGCTGCGGCTCGGGCTATGCGAGTGTCGGCGAGTCGTCAGCAGGGCCCGAGGAATGTCTGCGACCGGGTGGCAGAGCTCGAGCGTCACCAGCAAACCCACGACCACCTCCAAGTTCGACCTCGCTGTCGATGTCGCACCGCCGAACTGGTCGGGGTGAGTCGGCGGAGGTACCAGCCGTCGATGTCGCACCGCCGAACTGGTCGGGGCGGTTCAGCCGAGGTACCAGCCGTCGATGTCGACCAGCAGGTGGGCGGTCTGGCTGGTGGAGAACCGCACGCCAGTAGTGGCCGACATCGGCACGATGGCGTGGTTGGCCACCGTGGCACCGGCGCTGGCATTCAGGGATGAAACACCAGGCATGGCCGAATCCGACGGCCAGGCCGTGAGGAACCCGGCCGAGGTCGTTCCGGTGATGGTGAGGTTGGCGCTGACCGCCACGGCTCCAGCGGGGGCGCCGACGGATGTGTCAGAACCGGCTCGTAGGGTGTGGTAGCTGCGGGTGTCGAGCGTGCGGCTCGGGGTCTGGGGGACGAACAGACCGACCGTAGCCTCGGGCGCCGTTGCATCAGTGAACCAGCCGTTGATGTCGACCAGCAGGTGGCCGCCACCGTCGAGGTAGACAGCGACGTCGCCGTTGGCGTCAATCGGCACGATAACCGCACCGGCCGCGGTCTGGCCTGCACCGGTGATGTTGAGGTTCGAGGCGTTGGGCAGGGTGTTGGCTGCGGGGAAGGCCGTGACGAATCCGGCTGTAGTGGAAGCGGTGACGGTGATGTTCAACGAGACGGCCGAAACGCCAGTGGCGGGCAGGCCACCATTGCCGAGCATATGGATGGTATGGCGGCCATGGGGGGCGATCGGGCTGGTTGAGCGAGTGTCGACCAAGCGCTGCGGGGTGACCGGGAGGAAGCGGCCCGATCGGCTCATGGTGTCGACTGCGGCGTAGTAGCCGGCGACGTCGGCGATGATGTGGCCGCCGCCGCTGGTGTAGAAGCTGATTTTGCCGCTGCTTGTGACCGGGATCGTGACCAAGTTGGCAACGGTGCCATCAGCCTTGCTCACGTTGAGGCTTGAGGCGTCGGGCCGTCCGGCTCCGGTCGGAAAGGCGGTGACGAACCCGTCTGCAGTGGCCTGGGTCAGCGTCACGGTCAGCACCACGGCGGCCACACCGCTGTTCGGGATGCCGGCGACGCCGAGCAGCTGGCGGGAGGTCTCAGTCCCACCGATTAGCGGCTTGCCCTCGCCACGGGTGTCGAAAAGACGCTGCGGGGAGAGCGCAACATAGGCGGATCGGACGGTGCCGTTGATGGTGGGCTGTGGCACCGGGATCGGCGTCTCGGAGGCGAGCACCGCGGGGGCGGCCGGGGCAGCGGGGGTCGCCTGACCGTTGGCGCTGTAGCTGGCGTCGATGGTGCCGCCGAAGTCGTTGGTCCAGTACCACTCGTACGGCGCACCGGCCTTGTAGGCCCGAGCGATACCCATCGTCTTGAAGAGCGGGTTGAGGATGTTGTCCTTATGGTGGGCTGAGCTCGCCCACTGCTGGAACGTGGTGGCGGCATCGTCGTAACCACCGGCGACGTTCTCGCCCTTGTGGCCGCCCGACGGATACCCGAAGGCCGACATGCGTACAAAGGGATCTCGGCCGAGGGTGTCGGTGTGGCTGAGGTCGGTCATGCTCTGCAGGTCGGTGCTCATCCAGGCCGACGCCTTGGTGAGTGACACCGAGAGCTGAAGCGGCGAGAGGCCATTTGTCGTGCGGTAGTTGTTGATCAGGCTGACCATGGCTCGTTCCTCGGCGTCGAGCACCGGAACAGAACCAGCGGCCGTCGCGGCCATTGCCTGGCCGGTCATAGCGCTCAGGCCCAAAACCACGATCGCCGCTAGAACGGCGAGACGCTGTACCAGCATGTTCCTCGAGATGCCCGTTGCGTGTGTCACACCATGGGTATCGACTCAAAAAACGGCGTCCGAAGTGGCAAGAACGAAGCAGAACCAAGCCTTGCCCCGTCACAAATCCCACCTTGATAACCGGAACAAAACGCAGAAGAACTTGCCTATGTTCCCCGTCACAGCTGGTGGAGGATCTTGCCAAATGCGGAAAATACCGAGAACTACCAGGGCTTATGTCGAGGCCGTGCCGGTCGAAGGAGGGCTTGGCATGGGCTCGCCACCACCGATGTTGATGTAGAAAACCTGTAGCCGGTTGAGCTCATCGATGACGGCTTTCGCCTCAGCGGTCGTCAACTCGCGCGGGTCGCGCTGACCCTGACGACAGGCAGTGCACGCAGGCCAGGTTGCAGGCGTAGGTCAGCTCCCAGGTCAAGCAGATCGGTGCGCCGAGGCCTTCTTTCAGCTGGGCGACAAGATGGTTAGCGCTCACGAATGATCTCGGATTCTGCGAGGCCCGAAAGGGCGGTCAAAAAGGTTGGCCATCGGGTTGGCGCTATGCCGCAGGCGGTCAGCGTCTCGGCGACGGTGGGATGGGCGGCGAGGCCGGTGACGACCCCGACGATCTCAGGTTTGCGAAGGAACACCAAACGGCGGGTGCCGTAGTGATAGACGAGCGCGCCGAACGGTTCGGGACGGAGTGCCGCCTGAGGATGTATCTCATAGGCGGCATCGAGAGCCACCACAGTGCTCAACAGAAACGGTTCAGTAGACGCCACACATGCCGTCGATGGAGATCTCTTCGACGAGCAATTCTTCCTCGATGAGGTCTTCGGTTTCGGGCGAGATGGCTGCGTCTTGATCCATGGAAGCAAATGCTATCGATCTGCGGCGACCGTCACACCGTCGTGGTACTAAGGTCGTCGCACCTACGAATCTTGGGGAGTCGTTCATGAAAACAAAAGCAGCAGTCTTGTGGGAAGTTGGCCAGCCGTGGAGCGTCGAAGAGATCGAACTCGACGCGCCCAAAGCCGGTGAAGTGCTGGTAAAAATGATGGCGTCGGGCATGTGCCATTCCGACGAGCATGTCGTCACCGGCGACTTGCCGTTCGCGATTCCGACCGTGGGTGGACACGAGGGTGCCGGTATCGTTCAGGAGGTCGGTGAAGGAGTCAATTGGCTGAAGCCGGGCGACCATGTGGTCTTCGGCTTCATTGCTGCATGCGGTCGGTGCCCCAGTTGCGCCACCGGCCATTCCAACCTGTGCGACATGGGTGCACACCTTGGTCTGGGATACCAGATCGCCGACAGCACATCACGACATCATGCCCAGGGCAAAGACCTGAGCCTGATGTGCAACCTGGGCACGTTCGCCCATCACACCGTCGTCAACGAGGCGAACTGCATCAAGCTCGATGACGATATGCCTTTCGACAAGGCGTGCCTTTTGGGGTGTGGCGTTGTGACAGGCTGGGGCTCGGCCGTGTACTCCGCCCAAGTCGGCGCAGGTGACACGGTCGTCGTTGTCGGCATCGGTGGTATCGGCGCCAACGCCGTTCAGGGCGCTCGGATCGCCGGGGCTCGCAACATCGTGGCGATCGACCCGGTCGAATTCAAGCGTGAATCTGCCATGCAGTTCGGGGCTACCCACACTGCGGCATCGATGGAAGAAGCCGTCGAAATGGTGCGCGAACTCACCTGGGGCGCCATGGCCAACAAGGTCATCATGACCATGGGGGTTGGCGAAGGCGAACTGATGGGCCAGGCCATGGCACTCACCGGAAAGCGCGGTCGAGTTGTGGTGACGAACCTACATAAGGCCGCCGAGACGCAAGCCTCGATGAGCATGCTCGACCTGGTGCTGTACGAGAAGCAGGTGGTTGGTGCGTTGTTCGGTTCGGCAAACACCCGCTCCGACATTCCCAAGCTGATCGGGCTGTACCGAGATGGCCAACTGAAGCTTGATGAGTTGATCACTCGCACCTATACCCTTGATCAGGTGAACGAGGGCTACCAGGATATGCGCGACGGCAAAAACATCCGTGGCGTCATGGTGTACGACCACTGATCGGGTGATCCCCCTTTAGCCTCAAAAGACATGTTCGGCGTTCGTGTGTCTGCTGTGCCTTCGTGGCCGGTGGAGGCACGAACGCCATCGTCGTTTTGGCCAAACTTTGTCTGCTCACCCGTTCGGCTGATTTCGAGGAGGCCGGATCGGGCGCGAAACTGGACGCGTGTGGCTTCCCTGGCAATACGCCGTCGTCTTGGCCGTGGTGCTCTGTGTCGTCAGCTTGTTGCCCCAATTCGGTCGCGCGAAAGCAGTGGCGCGTGAGGCGTCGCTGGTCTTGGCGTTATATGCCCTCTGGTTGCGAGCCGGAGAGTACGAACCGCTTCGGGTCAATGGGGTGAAGGGCGGCATCGAGCGAGGGATGCAGATCTGGCGGCTGCAACGTTGGCTGCATCTGCCGAGCGAAGTCGCCGTGCAGCGCTGGGTGCTGCCGCACTCGTTGATGGCCCAGGCGTCGAATATCTACTACGCCGTCGCCCACGTTCCGGCCGTCATCGGCCTGTTGGTTTGGCTGTTCTTCCGTCACCGATGGCACTATCGGGTCGTACGCTCGACATTGGCGTTGATTACCGGCATCAGTTTGGTGATGCACTACCTACCCGTTGCGCCGCCGCGACTCTTCCCCCAGTTGGGGTTCGTCGATACGGCGCTGCGGTATCACCAGTCGGTCTATGGTGAGTTTGGGGCGGGTGTCTCGGATCAACTGGCCGCCATGCCGTCGCTTCATGTGGCCTGGGCCGTGCTGGTAGGTGTGGCTGGCTTCTCGATCTCTCGCAGTCGGTGGCGCTGGCTGGCCGTGGCCCACGCCGTGCTCACCATATTTGTCGTCACGGACACCGCCAATCACTGGTGGATGGACGGCATCGTCGGTAGTGCCCTGCTGTTGCCTGCGTACGCTCTGGCCCGAGTCATCGGCCGCCGGCATCCTGACGAGCAGCCAATACGCCACGGGGAACAGCACGACCAGCAGTGCGTAGACCGCAAGGAACCACAGCGGACTCACCACCAGAGTGGCCGCTTTCACCATCCAGGTGACGTCGTATGCGGCAGTCACCACGATGCTGAGGACGATCCAGATACCCAGCAAAGGAGCGCTGGAGCCAGTAATTGACGCACCCGGTCATTCGCTGTAGGTTATGCGAGCGCTGCGCCTTGGGAGGCAGGGATCAGCGCGCTGGAACGGGCGTGAGTGTGGCGAGGTTGCCCTGGAAGAGGTCGACGAGCTGATCGGTGATGGGATCGAGGTCGTGCATCGCCTTGACCCGTTCGCGACCCTGTCGGGTCAAGGTATCGCGCAGATCGCTGTCTGAGACCAGTCGTCGCAAGGCTTCGGCCAATAGATCGGCCCGGCCGGCGGGCAGCACCAGTCCCGTTACGTTGTTCTCGACCAGTTCGGGAATGCCGCTGATGTAGGTGGTGATCACCGGTCGACCAACGGCCATGGCCTCCATGAGCGACACTGGCAAACCTTCGGCGAAGCTCGGCAAACAGAAAAAATCGCAGGCCTGCAATTGTTCGTGCACCACAGACGGAGGTTGGGCCCCCATCCATGTCACCGCGTCCGACAGGTCGAGCCGGGTTGTCTCATCGACGAGCGCCGCGCTCATTGGACCGTCGCCGATGAATACCGCTCGCATCATGGTGCCATCGTTCTTCAGGCGGGCGAGCGCGTCGAGCATGATGAGGTGGCCCTTCTCATCGGAGAGGCGGGCCGTCATCATCAAGGTCGGTACCGGGTTTAGGGTCGAGCGCGGCTCGAAAGGGTAGGAGTCGAAGGGAAGGCCACATCGAACGACGGCAAAGCGGTCATCGACGAATGACGCCCCGGCGATACGCATGAGCTGCGCCCTGGTAAAGTCGCTGATGCCGACCACAAATGACGCTGCCCGTAGCTTTTCGGGCAGGTGGGCGACGGCCTCGTTGGTAAATTCACGCCAACCATGCACGGTCACACTCCAAGATTTCACGCTGCCGGGGCCTCTGCGCTTGCCGAGTTCAGCGGCGAACCACGCAACCGTGGCGGGTACCTCGCCGAAATGAGCGTGAATGTGTGTGGCACCGCGGGCCTCGCACTCGCGCACGACGAGCATCGCCTCCACCAGCTGAAAGCAATGCCACACGAGGCCTTTGACGTCGGATACGCCGAGGCCGACGATCAGCCTCAGCACATGCAGTACCGCCCGAGGTGAGGAGATCGTGAAGCGTGCCGCCGCTATGGCGGCCGCCAGGGGGTGAATGCCTTTGATGGCGAACGTTCGAGTCGCGTCGAACCGGTCAGCCTCGCTCAACAACTGATTGTCCTGCACCGGATTGAGAGAGATTGGAAAAATACTGATCCCTTTACGCTCGAGTTCGTGGATCTCACGTTGCACGAATGTGTGCGAAGGGCTCGGGTAAGCGGTGGTGATGTAGGCAATATCGGCAGAGTGCTTGGTGCCAATCTTTCCCGTGAAACGTGGAGGTTTGCCGGTCATTTTCGGGCGTGACATCCTTCGAGAAATGGCTGCCCGATGGCGGAGCAGGACTCTGGTGGATCCCGAAGGATCGCCGACAACACTATGGTCACTGAGCTCGGACGCCTAGCGTCGGGAACACAACCTGATTGAGTCTTGAGTCTGAATCGGCGGCCGAGCACTGCGGGCGGTTAGCGTGGTACTGATCGCTGGCCGTGGCGAGACTGAATGAATCGGAGCGAAAAATGACGCTGATGCAACGCGTGCAGGACCGCGTGGTGGGTCGTCGTCGAGAGCTAGAACTGGTATTGGCGGCGTTGAACGCTGGGCGGCATGTGCTGCTTGAAGGCCCTCCCGGCACCGGCAAGTCCACGTTGTTGCGGGCGGTGGCAGACGAGATGCACCTGGGGTTTGCCTTCGTGGAGGGCAACGCTGAGCTCACACCGGCTCGGCTCATCGGACATTTCGATCCGTCCAGGGTGCTGGCCGAAGGGTATTCACCTGACGTGTTCGTCGATGGTCCACTGGTGACCGCTCTGCGTGAAGGGGCACTGCTCTACATCGAAGAGATCAACCGCATCCCCGAAGAGACACTCAACGTGTTGGTGACGGTGATGAGCGAGCGCGAGATTCACATCCCCCGACTGGGGAAGGTATCGGCTGCTGGTGATTTCCGGTTGGTGGCGGCCATGAATCCCTTTGACGCGGTCGGCACCGCTCGCATTTCGGCGGCCGTGTACGACCGGGTCTGCCGGTTGGCGGTGGCGTATCAGGATGCCGACGATGAGGTGGCCGTCGTTGGCCGGTCGGCATCGGCCGCGGTGTCATCGACCGATTCTGAGTGGATAACCAAGATCGTCGACGTGGTGCGCCGTACCCGTCAGCATCCTGATCTGCGTATCGGATCATCGGTGCGCGGCGCGATCGACACCGTTCTGGTGGCATCAAGCTTGGCGGAACTTCGAGGCGCACCGATGCCGAATCGAGACATCGGTTTGGACGCCGCGCTCCTGGCCCTTTCGGGTCGAGTTCGGCTTCGAGAAGGTGTCACCCGAAGCTCCGAGGACATCGTGCGAGAGATCTGGTCCATCGTGTTCGCCGACCCGACCGAGACGGCTGACCCGGGAAAAGGCTGACCCCCGACGGGGGCTCGGCGGGCGACACCAAGGAGGGCGCAGCGGCCGACCAGGCCGTGCAACAGGCGGCGCGCAAAACCAAAAGTCGCCGAGATTTGGCCCGTCACGAATCGTTCGATGACATCTCGCCCGAGCTCGGTGAGATCGACGAAGTCGCCTTCGAGGAAGCCATGGCCGCTGACCCTGACGCGACCTTATCGCTGCTGGCCGACATGACCGGAGCGACCGACGAGAAATTGCGCGCGCTGGCCCAACGGTTGGCTGGAATGGTGATGGTGGATTTGGCTCGACGTGGACGTACTCGCCAGCGAGGGATCGGTCGTCTCGTGACGCAGCGATACCGGGCCGATGGCGGCGATCTCGATCTCGATTCGTCGATGGATGCGCTGCTGATCTCGCGCGCTACCGGTGATTTGGTCGAAGTCGACGAACTACGCATCAGCGGTTGGGTGAAGCCGGCGACGGCGTTCTGTCTTCTGGTCGATCGATCAGGTTCGATGACGGGCCGACCGCTGGCCACCTCGGCAGTCGCTGCAGCCGCCGTGGCCCACCGAGCCGCCGACTACAGCGTCGTTGCCTTCGCTGCCGATGCAGTGGTGGCCAAAGGTCAAGATAGTGACAAACCAGTAGAACGCGTCGTTACCGATGTGCTCACCCTTCGCGGGTTCGGCACAACCGATGTGCCGCTGGCGCTTCGCACCGCTCAGTCGCAATTGGCCCGAAGTCGAGCGGGACGCAAGATCACCGTGCTGTTGTCGGACTGCCGCAGCACGGGGACGGGTGATTTGCTCGCTGCAGCGGCAGGAGTCGATGAGTTGATCATCGTCGCCCCGGCTGGCGATGCCGAGGAGGCTCTGGCCCTTGGTCTGGCGGTCGGGGCCCGGGTGGTCACGGTGGAGGGCCCCTCGGACTTTCCGAGTGCGTTGGCCCGCGCCCTCGACGACTGAGGCACGTCTGAGGCACGTCCGGAGCACCTCTGAGGCACGTCCTTCCTTACACGTTGCGAAACAAGGGGTCGATGGCGCTGACAAGCCGACGGTGTGGCCCGTACCCTTTATCGGTGACCACTCCGCAGTCGAGACCCGGATCCGCCGACCAGCAGGTGCAGGCCCTCGGTCGGATTCTGGTGGTGGATGATGACCCGAATCTGGGTGAAGTCGTGGCCCGATACCTACAGAAGGAAGGGTACGAGGTTGAAGTTGCCACTGATGGCCGCACCGGCCTCGAGCGGGCCTTGGCCACGCTGCCCGATCTGGTTGTGCTCGATCTGATGCTGCCCGGCTTGGACGGTATCGAACTTTTCCGCCGCCTACGCCGGGTCGCCCCCATCCCGGTCGTTATGTTGACTGCCCGAGGCAGCGAGGAGGACCGCGTGGCCGGTCTGGAGCTTGGCGCCGACGACTACGTCGCCAAACCTTTTTCACCCAGAGAGCTCACCGCTCGTGTCAGGGCGGTGCTCCGACGGGCCGGCGGGGGAATTTCCGGGTCGGTCGCCGTGTCCTTCTCGGCCGGTGACATCACTCTTGACCTTATCTCCCACGAGGCCAAACGGGCCGGGCAACCGTTGGTCTTGACCGTGAAGGAATTCGACCTGTTGGCCTACCTGATGCAGCGACCCGGCATTGCCTTCCGGCGAGAGGAACTGCTGGAAGCGGTCTGGGGCTACACCTTTGGCGATACCGCCACCGTGACGGTGCATGTCCGGCGCCTGCGAGAAAAGATCGAGGACGATCCGTCGCTTCCCCGCTACCTCTCCACCGTTCGCGGCGTTGGGTACAGGTGGGAACAATGACCGCAACGATGGGCGTTTTGGTGTTCGCCCGGTCATCGACTGTCTACGACATTGAGGATCGGCGGGAACGATGACTCTGCACGACAGCCTGGTCACCGCAGCGTTCACCGTCGCCGGATCGTTGGTCGCGGCCATAGTCGGTTGGCTATGGCTTCGATCGAACCGGCATCGATCATTGCGGATGCAACTGATAGTCATCGGGTTGGCAACCGTACTGACCTCCATCGCTGGCATCTCGGTGGCGACGAAGCAGATGTTCATATCTCCCCATGACAGCGCTGTACTGACCGTGGTTCTGGCGGTGTCAGGCCTCACCGCCCTGATCGCCTCGTGGTATCTAGGACGCGCCTTCACCCGATCGGTCACCACAGTTTGCCGACAAGCCGTTGGGTTGCTGCGGCCACAGCCGTCGAACCCGACGCAACCATTGTCCACCAAAGAACTGCGGTTGATCTCCACCGAATTGCAAAGTGTCTCGAATGAGTTGGTAGCCTCGCGTCAACGAGAACGAGCCCTCGACAGTGCACGGCGAGAGTTGGTGGCGTGGGTGAGCCACGACCTGCGCAGCCCGATCGCCTCGGTGCGGGCGATGGCCGAAGCGCTCGAAGACGGCATCGTGGACGATGCCGCCAGTGTCTCGCGCTATCACCGAGCTATCCGTCAAGAGTCCGAGCGGCTCGGCACCCTGGTCGACGACCTGTTCGAACTGTCGCGCATCTCGGCCGGTGTGGTCGATCCGACTCAGTCGTTCGTGCCGCTGGCCGAACTGGTGCTCGATGTGCTCGGTGCGGCAGAACCAGCCGCAGCGGCCAAGGGCGTCGTCGTGGTGGCGCCCATGCCCGATCTGCCCGACGTGCTCGTGCCCGCCTCTGACCTGCGACGAGTGCTGCACAACCTGCTCGACAACGCGGTGCGACACACCCACACCGGCGGCACCGTGTTGCTCGACTGTTCTCTTGCGGGCGATACGGTGGAATTGTCGGTCACCGACCAGTGCGGCGGGATACCGGCAGCCGATCTTGCCCGAGTGTTCGATGTGGCCTTTCGCGGCGAC
The DNA here is from genome assembly GCA_043744155.1 of Acidimicrobiia bacterium. GTDB lineage: Bacteria > Actinomycetota > Acidimicrobiia > Acidimicrobiales > Ilumatobacteraceae > JANMCE01. The sequence continues at coordinate 11,328 of JAYTVF010000312.1, forward strand.
ATTGCCCGCACCCGTGACCGGGGAGGTGGCGGCCTTGGTCTCGCTATCGCCCGCGGCCTCGTCGAGGCCCATGCGGGCACGATTGTGGTGGCCAACGGCGCCGAGGGATGCCGCTTCGTACTGCGACTCCCGTTGGTGATGCCATGACCGAGGGATCAGCACCCACCCGCTACATCGTCGGTCTCATTGCTTTGCTGGTGGTGGCCGGTGGCGCTATCGCGGTCGCCCGCCGCACACCGGCTCAGCAGATTTTGACCGGAACCCGCCCGCCAGCGGCCGTTTCGGGCGCCGTGACAGCAGCCGATGCAATCGACACCGCTCAGGCGGCGGGCGCAGGTCCCGCACCCGAGCCGGGTGAGGCCTCCGACGCCACTCCGGCGACGGTGGCGGGCCAGGCGGCGGGCGCAGGCCAGGCGGCCACGACCGCCTCACAAGCGAAACTGTCACCGCCGAAAAGTGTTGCGGCGTCGGCGTTGCCCGTGCTGAAAGCGTTGGCGCCCGCCGTGACGCCCAAGGAGTGGATCAATACGCCGGGGCTGGCCCCAGATGACCTCAGCGGCAAGGTAGTGCTGTACGAGTTCTGGACGTTCGGTTGCTACAACTGCAAGAACGTGCTGCCGTACGTCAAGGCATGGCACGCCCGATACGCGAAGGACGGCTTGGTCGTGCTGTCGATCCACTCACCCGAGTTCGACTACGAGGCCAAGACGGCCAACGTGCAGAAATTCGTCACCGAGAACGACATCACCTATCCGGTGGCGCTCGATCCCGACATGGCCATTTGGCGAAGCTTCAACAACCGCTACTGGCCGAACATGTACCTGCATGATCAGGTCGGGCAGCGCCGATACGAACACATCGGTGAAGGCGCATATGACGAGACCGAGGACGCCATCCGCGGACTGCTTGGCGTCGACGCCACCTCCCCCAGAGCCGTGAGGCCGGCATGAATCTCGCGGCGTATGTGGCCCTGTTCGGGGCTGGGGTCGCCTCGTTCCTCGCCCCCTGTGTGGTGCCGCTCGTACCAGCCTATTTGGGCATGCTGGCTGGCTCGGCGACGGCCGCAAAGCCGTGGCGCGTCATCGGGTCGACCGCGGTGTTCGTGGCTGGTTTCACCAGTGTCTTCTCGGCTTTCGGCCTGATGGCGGGCCTGGCCGGATCTCGGTTGGACGGCGTGCAAACGTGGGTGCAGCGCATTGGCGGGGTGCTTGTGATGCTCTTTGGATTAGTGCTGCTCGGCGTGCTGCGGGGCCCGGCGATGCGAGAGTTCCGTCTGTTTGGCCAGGTTTCGGCGGGCGCTCGCGTCGTGCGTCCGTTGATCATGGGGATTGCCTTTGGCGCGGCGTGGACACCATGCGTCGGTCCGCTGCTGGGCGCGGCGCTGGTGGTTGCGGCACGGTCGGCCAGCGCAGTGCGTGGCGCCTCGCTGCTCGCCGCTTACGCCGCCGGTATCGGCGTGCCGTTCCTGGCCGCGTCGCTGCTGGTATCGGGGTGGCCGTCGATTGGCCGGCGGCTGCGCTCGATCTCCCACGCGGTCGAACGCATGGCGGGGGCGCTCTTGGTGATCCTCGGTATCTTGCTGACGACGGGTCTCTACGGGCACGCATTGTCGAGGTTCGCCCGCTTCTTTCCCACCTTCTCCGGTATCTGAAACCTGGACGTTTGTGAGAGGTTTACGTGCCGGGGACGGGGAAATTGCCCATCAAGGCTAACGTGTGGGCGAGTGAGGCCGCGATGGTCTTCGCGGGCAGGCAGACGAGGAGAAGGTGCGTTTTGGCGCAGGAGAAAGAAGAAGCAATTGTTTTCGAAGGGCTGGCCAGTGAGTCCCTCAAGGGCGGCCACTTCCGGATAACGCTCGACAATGGGCACGATGTGCTTGGTCACCTCAGTGGCAAGATGCGCAAGAACCGCATTCGCGTGCTTCCCGGCGACCGCGTGCAGGTTGAGCTTTCGCCTTATGACCTCACCAAGGCTCGCATCACCTACCGCTTCAAGTAGCCGCTGGCCGGGCCACGATCTCGGTCAGTAGCTCGGGAAGCACAGCCGGAAAGAACTCCTCTGTGGTGGCCCGCAACTCGGCGACGCTCCACCACAGAGCCCCGTCGATTGCGGCGCGTTCGTCATCCTCCTGGCCGGAGAAGTCGACATCATGGTCATCGACACGACACACATAGAAACACTGCTGTTGGCGCACTCGCTGACCGAGATAGTGGAAGTGCACAACCTCTTCGTGCACGATGTCGCCGAGTTCGCCCACCTCGAGGCCGATCTCCTCCTGCAGTTCCCGGCGGGCTGCTTCGGGTGCGGTCTCGCCCGGGTTGAGCCCACCACCTGGTGTGTGCCACCACCCACTTGCGTCCGGTTGATGCGGGTCGTGTGCTCGGAGCAACAGCACCCGATCCTGACGGTCGATCACCAGCACACGGGCGGCGTTACGGTCTGAAACCTCAGCTTTGTCCACCGTCTCAGCCTGACACCTCTGGCGCGGCGGCATGGCAATATAGGTCGTCATGACGGCGTTGGAGACTGCTCGATGGCCGGATCTGAGCGATGGCCGTGCCACGCTCTTGGTGCCGCTCGGCTCATGCGAGCAACACGGCCCGCATCTCCCCCTCTCAACCGACACCGCTATCGCGCACAGGGTTGCGAGCCGGGTGGCCGCAACGAGAGCGACGGTGTGGGTGGCGCCGCCGCTCGCGTATGGCGCGTCGGGTGAGCATGCGGGGTTCCCTGGCACACTGTCGGTCGGCACGGACGTGCTCGCCATGGTGCTGGTCGAGCTCGTACGATCGGCTGACTGGGCAGCACGGGTGATTCTGGTGAATGGCCACGGCGGAAACATCGACGGGGTGCGTCGCGCCGCCGCCGCTCTGCGCGTCGAGGGCCGACTGGTGGAAGTGTGGGCGCCGGTCATCAAGGGCGCAGATGCCCACGCTGGACGGACCGAAACCTCGCTCATGTTGGCGCTTTCTGACGCAGTGCGGATGGATTTGGCCGAAGTCGGCGCCACCACGTCGTTGCGGGAGTTGATGCCTGCCTTGCGGTCAGGCGGGGTGCGCGCCGTCAGTGCGAACGGTGTGCTCGGCGACCCGACCGGGGCCACGTCCTCGGAAGGGCATGAACTGTTGGATGCCCTGGTGGTAAGTCTCGGTGCCCTAGTGGACGGCTGATGCGGTACGTGATCGACAATTCTCTCCAGGTTCTCGGTGATGGACGCCAGGTGATGGGTGGCTCGCCGTTGCGTATCTTCAAACTCAGCGCGGGTGGGGTGAAGATGTTGCAACGCCTGCGAGATGGTGAGGATCTGCCTCGCAACGTGCTGATCGATCGCCTGGTCGACAGTGGGGCGCTTCATCCCAATCCCGATTCGGGAGGCCCGTTTTCCGTGGATGACGTGACGTTTGTAGTCCCGGCATTCGGCCCGATTGCTATTGCCGACCTCGGGCCGAGGATGATCGTGGTTGATGACGCGTCACCACGAGGTCGACCACTGGCGCCTGCGCATGCCCGGTTGATCCGTCGTGCAACCAACGGTGGCCCTGGGGCGGCTCGGATGACCGGCCTGGCCGAAGTCACCACGCCGTTGGTGGCCTTCGTCGACGCCGATGTCACCGTGTCGAGCGGCTGGCTGACCGGCCTTCTCGCCCATCTCGCCGATGATCGGGTGGCGCTCGTGGCGCCTCGGGTGTTGACTGCTCCGGGCGAAGGGGTGTTGGCCAAATTCGAGACGAGCCGCTCGCCGCTCGATCTTGGGGCCGAGCCAGCCAGAGTGCGCGCCCGGACACGTGTCAGCTATGTGCCATCGGCAGCGCTGCTCGCTCGCACCGACGCGTTGCGACGTGTCGCCGGTTTCGACACGTCCTTGCGAACGGGGGAAGACGTCGATCTGGTTTGGCGGTTGGTCGATGCCGAATACATCGTTCGCTACGAACCCAAGGTCGTAGTGCACCATGCGGCTCGGCCCGACCTAGGGTCGTGGCTGCGGCAGCGCCAAGGCTACGGGCAGTCGGCCGGGCCGCTGGCCCGGCGTCATCCGGGCGCGCTGGCGCCGCTCGGAGTCAGCGGTTGGAGTGCAGGTGTGTGGGGGCTGCTTGCGCTCGGACAGGTGATTCCAGCGGGTCTGATCAGTGGTTGGACGGCGGTTGCACTGATGAAGAAGCTGCCCGACCTTCCTAGGAAAACGGCGCTTGATCTGGTGCGATATGGCCATTTTGGGGCCGGAAGGCAGATTGCATCCGCAATCGGACGAGCCTGGTGGCCCCTCGCCCTGATCGCCGGGCTCGTTTCGAAGCGGGCGCGTCGAGCAGTGCTGGCGGCGGTGCTGATTCCCCCGCTGCAGGATTGGTACCGCACGCGCCCTGACCTGGGCGTGGCACGCTATGTCGGGCTACGTGTCGCCGATGACGCCGCCTACGGTTGGGGGCTATGGCAAGGCGCATGGCGAGCCAGGACGACCGAGCCGCTGATGCCCGACCTTACGAGTTGGCCGCGACCGTCGCGTTTCGAGCAGCGGCAGCCAGCAGCCGCGGAGTGATGTCGTTGCACGCCTCGCAGACGTCGGGTGGGATGATCCCACGCCGCATCAGCTGAGCAAATATCACGCAGCCAAGGCAGAACCCGAGGGCAGCCTCCATGAACGCCGCAACAGCGATCATGGCAACCAACACCGCTGCGGCAAGGGTTGAGTGAAACATGAACGCCGCCACCCCTGCACTGACCGAAAGGGTGGCGCCGACGGCCTGGGCGAAACGCTTGGGTGGACCAGGTACCAACTTGGCCTCACCGAAACGTGGCGCAATCACATGTACGGCAAGACGTCCAAGCGGAGAGAAACGCGGCCCGGCGGCGACCCGAAGCAAGAAGCCGATGGCAAGTGGAATGAGAATCCATCGAGCGCCCGTAGCGAGGAACACCACGCACATCAGCACCACACCTGCGGCTGCGCTGCGAGCAGCTTTTTCGTTCACGGGATTCGGAAAGGTGAAGATCCCAGCCATAGACACATCATATCCGATAAATATGATCAGACAACTCGGGAATTGGTTGGAGGCCTAGCCTGTCCACTATGGCGCTCACGCTCATCGTTCAACCTGGTTGGTGTGAGCAGGTCGCTGCCGTCTGGCAGTCGTACCCCCGGATCGTGCCCGTGCTGAAAGGCAACGGTTACGGCTTCGGACGAAGCTACCTAGCCGGAGTGGCCACCGATCTTGGGGCCGACGAAATCGCCGTGGGTAGCGTCTATGAGCTGGCCGGATTGCAGGAGGATCGCGACGGGCAGAGGCCGATGACGATCATCCTAACGCCGTGTTTGGCTCCGGATATCGCCGAACTCGACCGTTGGCCCGACGCTATCGTCACGATTGGCTCGCACAGTGATGTCGACGTCCTGCGAGACGACCGGGGATCGGCCATTTGCGAGCCGTCACCCACGAGCGACGGGGTGATCCTGAGACGTCGGGTCATTGTGAAGATCGAAAGCTCCATGCGTCGCTACGGCGTCCCTGCGGTCGACGCTCGTCACCTGGCTGACCGGGCTCGACAGGCTGGCTGCGACGTGCACGGATTTGCTCTCCATCTTCCGCTGGAACAGACGGCGGAAGCGGGATTGGCCGAGGCAATGACGGCGC
>JAYTVF010000313.1:0-4628 GCA_043744155.1 Acidimicrobiia bacterium
CCGATCGTTCGGCCTACCGGAGCGGCTCAACTGGCGACACCGAACAATTTCGGCAGATCGAGCTCGTCCTGTATCCGGGCTGACTGGCCATCCCATGCCTCAAGCGCCGATGGCACCTCGATAGACGCTTCACCCAGCAGGAGTCGGGTTGCGTCCAGCGACATCAAACCTACGAGCACGCTCGGTGGTACCCAGTTGAAACCGAAGGCCATGATTCGGTCGATGCCGGTGATGTCGTCGCAGACCTCTCCCACTCGGCTGAACGCATAGGCGATGTATCCGGCAAGCACTCCTCTGGTGGTTCGCGCCATCTCACCGTCGGCATCGAGGAGGCAGGTCATCGAGTCGGAGAAGCGACCGACGGCCTGTAGCGTCTTCATCTCATCGAGGTAGCCAAGATCGGATCGTGCGCTCGGCACTGCAGCAGAGTATTCGCCCGTCGACACGTCGAGCACTGATCTCACACCATCAAGAGTGGCGAAGAATCCTCGGCCCGACTTTCGCCCCAGAATTCCCCGACTCATCAAGTGTCGCAGTTGTAATGGCACGACCAGCGTGTCATGGGCCTCATCGCAGCTATTGGTGGCGACATTGTCAACGATGGCGGTGTGCACGTCCCAGCCGACGAGGTCGATGGTGCGCAGCGGCCCCAACGCCCGGCCTGTGCACGACCCGACAATGGTGTCGACCAGAGTTGGTCCCAAATCGATCGACAAGCGAGCCGCGTCGTTCAGCACCTTGAAGCCGATCCGGTTTCCTGCGAATCCGGCAGTGTCGGCGGTGCGCACCGTGATGCGCTGTAGTGCCTCACAAGCGAATTGCTCCATGAAGTCGACGACGGCGGCACGTGTCTCACGGCCAGCAATGATCTCGGTTCCGCGGATGAGGTGAGGCGGGTTGAACAGATGCAATCCGACGAAGTGGGCACGGAACCCTACGCTGCATTCCGAACTCAGCGCGTTGATCGACAGTCCCGAGGTGACGGTAGCCACAATGCAACCGGCTGGCCGATGAGCGTCAACACGAGCAAACATTTCCTTCTTCAACAGGGCGTCCTCTGCCATTGCTTCGAAGACCAAATCAGCCGACGCGAGCGACGAGGCCAGATCATCGTCGTAGGTGCCCGCCACCATTCGATGAGCGAACGCCGGATCAGACAGCCGATCTTGCGCCAACCGTACCGCCCCCTGCGCCTTCTCAAGAGTTCGGGCCAACAGCGTGACACGACCAACGCTTTGCGCGAAGAGAGCGGCGCTGGCGTACCCCATGGCACCATTGGCGCCCAGGACGACAACGTGATGCAGGCGTCGATCAGTGTCGACAACAAACTCAACTAAATCCCTCATTACCCGATGGTAACAAAGCAGCCAGGATCGTTCCAGGCGTGACCTTGAATGAGGTTCGATCGTTCAGCTTTCGCTGGCCCGGCCAGCCAGAAGGGCGGCCACAAGTCGGTCGAGAAACGGTTCTTGGGAGGCCACGATGCAGGAACGGGCGGCTGGCAGGTCGAACCATTCGGCTCGCTCCATCTCGGGAAAGAGCTGCATCCGCCCGGAGTGTGGGGGCCACTCCAACGCAAAGCTGTTGCTGGTGATCTTCGACGAGTCGAACGATGCCGCCCGGGCAAAGACGACGACGGTCTTGGTGCCCAAGCGCACCGAGCCAAGCGAAACGGTGACGCCGTCGGGCGCGGTCGCACCCATTTCCTCGGCAAACTCCCGCTCGGCTACCGCCAAGAGGTCGGCGTCGCCTGCCTCACGGCCGCCTTTGGGAATCGACCATGCTCGCTGTTTCGACGCCCAGAAGGGACCACCCATACGACCGAGCAACACCATCACCTGCGTTGGCAGTGGGCGTTGAAAGAGGAGCAGACCGGCGCTTTCCACCTACAGAGGCTGTCAGATTTCTGCCGCGTACGTCGCCCGGAACTCACCGCACATCGCTGACCTGATCCACGGCACCGCCAACTGTGCGGTTGTCGGAACGCCGGATCAGGAGCTGTCTCCTGTACCTGGTCTGCCGCACCGGGCGGCGTCGACTGCGTCGCTACTGACGGCGGGGCGATGCCTGCATCAACACCCTCGAATTTGAGACAGTCCGGAGAGAGCGAGAGGCGGCTCTACGAAGGTTCAAGACGGCCGAAGCATCGGATCAATTTGGCTGAATTCGGTCACGGAAATATATGGACGGCCGAAGAGTGGGCATGCCTTCTGTTCGCTTTCGTAGAGCCGCGCTTCGTTCGATAGCCGCGGCCACCATGGTGTTGAGCGGCTTGGTGGCCTCGTCTACCAACGTCTCTGCAGCGCCGGCCGATGCGGTGCTGAGTATTCAGGCGGACACGACCTACGACGGTTTGGCGCCGATTCCGGCCATCGACAATGACCCAGCCGTGCTCCTGCCTGCGGGCTACGCCGCTGGCGTGGGTGAGGATAGAAATGGCGAGGTTGCCACCTACGACAGGGTCGGCTATCGGATCACCGTGGCCCTGAACCTGGCTTCTGGCTCGAGTTCTACCAGTGAAAAGGTACAGAACATCAAGGTCACGGCGACGTTGCCGGTCGGTGTGAGCTGGGCCTTCACGGGGGCTCCCGCGGGCTGCACCTCAGCCACCGGTGCCGGGACGAATGTGATGGTATGCACCGTAACCGGGCCGATGCAGACGGGCGATGTCCTGCAAATCCTGCCCGCCGCCTTCGTCACGTCGAAAATGACCGACGGCAGCTCCATCACGATGAACGCCTCGGTCAAGGCCGACTACATCGGCGCCCCGGTAGGGTCGACCGTCGGACCGGCGAGTGACCCGGCCGAGAACATCGTCGTGCGAACGACGCCTTCCAACATCAACCTTCGCCAAGAAATAACCTCGTACCCGCTACGATACCTAGGGTACCCCGACTTTCAGATCGTTCGAGACCCTGCCACCGGTGACCCGATCGGGGTCGATCTAGCATGGCCGGCGCACATCGAGCCAAGCATTGCGCCCGGAACCGCGGCCGGTGTCAAGGGTTACAGCGGGCTGACCGGCGACACAGCGACGTACACGCTGCCCCTCTCCGCTGGCACCGCAGCCAACACGGCATTCTTCGCGAACGCCACCATCTCCGGTTGTGGCACCGCGTCGCGTTACACCGGTGTCGCTCCGTTCGGCAACCAGTACGTCGAGAATCTGGCCGACGGCACCAACCAGCAGGCAAACCTTTCCAATAGCGGCACCTGGACCTGCACCCAGCCTGGCGGACCCGGCAGCCCCCTCACCCTCACGGTGACGGGAGCCGATTTGTCGGCGCCGTGGTTTCCGAGCGGCCTGAACAATGGGGTGGTCGATCCTCTGTTGGATGGAATCAACAGCCAATTCAACGAGCCGTACAACTCGCCTGTGGGATTTAACACCTGGCTGTCGCTGGCGCAGGGGTACGTAACCACACGAGTGCCCTGGGCTGCGGTGGTGGCTGCCGACACCGCCGACGGATCCACCGATCAAAAAGTGGTGGTCTGCGTAACGGCGAAGAACGACTTGACCTTGACCAGTGCAGGCACGATCACCGCACAAGAGGCCACAACACTCACCGGGGACAACTCGGAGTGCCATGGGTTCACGTGGGCTGGGGGCTACAACAACTTTTCGCACTACTACGGTCGCATGAATGGCGGCGGAGGGCTCTCGCCGGTCGGCGATCACGTCCTCGACGGTGGCAGCGATGCCGTCCCAACGCCTGGAACAACGGCGGCGGACGACGAAGTGTTGCGTGGCGGCCACTTCTACATGGCGATATCGGGCAATCGTCCTAACGGTGCTGCCGAGGGCCTCAAGGGCCATACCGCCTGCCACGCCTTCGATGGCCAAAAGATCGACCTCGTTCCCTATACACACCTGCCTCCCGCATTGGGCCCGCTCTTCAAAAGCTCACCGTGGTTTGTGGAAATGGAAAGTGCCGCCCGTCCGACAGGATTCCCCGCACGCGACTTTGCCAACGACTGGCTGGTGGAATTCGCCTCCGTCACACCGTTCGCCAACTTCTCCACTCTCAGCCAGGTCGACTCGAACAGTAACGGCACCGTCGACTGCGACGACCCGGCCATTACGAACTGGACTACCGATCCAACCACGCTCACCAGTGCGGGTAACCAGGTGAACCTCATTCGTATCAAGCCTAAGTCGAACGTGCAGATTGCACCCGGCATCACGACGTCGTGGATGTTTGAAGCCAGGGTCAACGCTTCGGCAGCTGTTGGTGACCTGCTGCTGCAGGCCACCCGCTTCAAGGCGGCGAATGTTACCCAAAACGGTGGACTCGGGCGCTGGGACATTCCCTGCACGGCCAACGAGCAGGGCACCTGCACCGTGGACGGCTACAACACGACGTCTCCATGGCCGACGGGAGTGCCCTTCGGTACGAGGGGGGTCCAGGGGTATCCAAGCTACGCCTGGAACATAGGCGCTGCCCGAAATGGCTCGAATTGGGACCGCATGCGGGTCACCAACGCCACGGCGCGCATCCGCAAAACCGACCAGGGTCCACTTCCATCAGACTACGTCACTGCGCCGCTGAAAGAAACTATCGCTACGATCCCATCGGGAGACGTGTGGAATTCTTGGCTCGCTGTTGACCTCAACCCGGGCGCATTCT
>JAYTVF010000314.1:0-4623 GCA_043744155.1 Acidimicrobiia bacterium
GTGGCCGGACTGGCGGCACCTGAACCGGCCGCGCCCGATGGGCCTGCGCAGACGTTGACGACCTGGGCCTTGGTTTGGGCAATGGCGTTGGCGCAGGCCTTGGTCTTTTCGAGATCGAGCAGCTCCGGTGTGAGCGATGCCGCGATCTTGGCGTTGGCCTCGGCCTGAGCCGCAGCCGCCAGCGTGACGGACGCTGCATCGGCTTCGGCCTTGGTGACGGTGGCCTGCTTGTCAAGGGCCGCGACCTGCTTGCGGGTTTCGGCTTCGGTCGACTGCTTCTTTTGATCCTCCAGCGCCTTGGCCGCCTCGTTGCGAGACTGCAGGATGGCGTTGATGGCAGCCAACTGCTGCGTATCGGGTGCCACGTCGCGGATGTTCACCGAGTCGATGATGATGCCCCGGTCAGCCAGGCGGGGTTTCAGCAACTCGGTGACCTTGACTGCGATTTCGGCCCGCTTGGTGCTGTAGCCCTCTTCTGCGGTATAGAGGCCAAAGACGTTGCGGACCACCTCCCGAGAGTCGGGGCGCACGAAGCGGTCTTTCACAAGTTGCAGCGATCCGGCCTGGCGGAACAGTTCGGCCGACTTGTCCAGCGCCAACGCAAACCGCACGGTCACGTCGACCGACATCGATCCGCCACCGGCGGCGATGATCGACACGCTGTCGTCTTTGGCCTTATCGCCCTCATCGGGCGCTCGCAGCATCGACAGCTCCTGGGTACGGGTGGAGAACTCCGTGATGACGGTCCACGGCGCGGTCAGGTGCAGACCCGCACCGAGGGGAGAGCCAACCTTGCCCAGGCTGGTCGGAATACCAACGGTGTTGGCCGGCACCACCCGCACGAAAGAGGACAGGAACGTGAACAGTGCAAAAGCGGCCAAGGCAATTGCCCCGAGCGTGGCTGCTTTCGGGGCGGCCATGGCCGCTGCCCGCGCCGCCGGGTTGGCGCCGGTGGCAAAGCCCTGCGATGCCTTTGCTCGAGCCGACCGGGCCAGAAGAAAGACGGCCGCCGCAACGACAGCCAGCACGATGCCCGTCACAAATTGAGACATGAGGTGGTGATACTCCTTTGGTTATGTAGGCCTGGGCCGCACATTCGGCGCGCACTCTACGTCCTCACGCAACGCCACAGGCTCGGCGCCCATTCCCGGGGCCGGTCAGATCATCCTCGCAGAGTCAGCCCGGTAGGTAGCCGTTGACGTCGACGATCATCGGCGTCGGGCGGTGGCTTGATGGGTTGCCTTGTCCACGGCGAACGACAAAGGCCCGGACCCTTGGGGGCCGGGCCTTTGCTCACTTGGTACTTCCGATCAGCGAAAAGGGCTGATTAGTAGTCGTCCATCCCGCCGCCCATGCCCGCGCCGCCACCTGCACCGGCCGGGGCCGGCTTGTCGACGATGACCGCTTCGGTGGTGAGGAACAGCGCCGCAATCGAGGCCGCGTTCTGCAGGGCAGAGCGGGTCACCTTGGCTGCGTCGATCACGCCGAGCTTCACCAGGTCGACGTACTCGCCAGTGGCCGCGTTCAGGCCTTCGTTACCGGTCATGTTGCGGACGCGGTCAACGACCACGCCACCTTCCATCCCGGCATTCTCGGCGATCTGCTTCAGCGGGGCTTCGAGGCACTTGGCGACCAGACGGGCACCCGTTGCTTCATCGCCTGACAGCGAGGCGGCAACAGCCAGAACGGCGGGCTGTGCACGAAGCAACGCCACGCCACCGCCGGGAACGACGCCCTCTTCGATGGCGGCCTTGGTGGTGGAGACGGCGTCTTCGATGCGGTGCTTCTTTTCCTTCAGTTCGACCTCGGTCGCGGCGCCAACCTTGAGCACAGCAACGCCACCGGAAAGCTTCGCCAGCCGTTCTTGCAGCTTCTCACGGTCGTAATCCGAGTCGGTGTTCTCGATCTCGGCCTTGATCTGGCTGATGCGACCCTTGATATCGGAATCCTCGCCGGAACCCTCGATGATGGTGGTCTCATCCTTGGTAACGATGATCTTCTTGGCCCGGCCGAGCAGGTCGAGCGAGACGTTCTCGAGCTTGAGACCGACTTCCTCGGTGATGACCTGGCCACCGGTGAGGATCGCCATGTCCTGCAGCATGGCCTTGCGACGCTCGCCAAAGCCGGGGGCCTTCACGGCGACCGACTTGAACGTGCCACGGATCTTGTTGACGACCAGCGTGGCCAGAGCTTCGCCGTCGACATCTTCAGCGATGATCAACAGCGACTTACCGGTCTGCATGACCTTCTCGAGGACCGGAACCATGTCACGGACAGAGGAGATCTTGGAGGCGCAGAACAGAATGTACGGATCGTCAATGGTTGCTTCCATACGCTCCATATCGGTGGAGAAGTACGGGCTGATGTAGCCCTTGTCGAAGCGCATGCCCTCAACCAGGTCCATATCCATGCCGAAGGTCTGGCTCTCTTCGACGGTGATAACGCCGTCCTTGCCGACCTTGTCGATGGCCTCGGAGATCATGGCGCCAATTTCCTCGTCAGCAGCCGAGATGGAGGCGACCTGAGCGATCTGCTCCTTGGAATCGACTTCCTTCGACAATTCCTTGATGCTGGCGACGGCTGCGACGACACCGGCTTCGATGCCCTTCTTCAGTGACATCGGGTTGGCACCGGCGGCCACGTTACGCAGGCCCTCGTGCACCATCGACCACGCCAGTACGGTGGCGGTGGTGGTGCCGTCACCTGCGACGTCGTCGGTCTTCTTGGCGACTTCTTTTACCAGTTCGGCACCGATGCGCTCGTAGGGGTCATCGAGCTCGATGTCCTTCGCGATGGATACGCCGTCATTGGTGATGGTGGGAGCGCCCCACTTCTTGTCAAGCACCACGTTACGGCCCTTTGGCCCAAGCGTGACACGCACAGCGTCTGCGAGCTGGTTCATGCCACGCTCAAGAGCCCGGCGGGCTTCTTCGTCAAAAGCAATCATCTTGGCCATAGAAATTGTCCTCCATTGGACTCTTACGAGCGGTAACGCGAGCGGCAGCTCGCCAGCGAAGCAGATGTGGCAAGCACTCACGTTGATCGAGTGCTAGCACTCTACCCAGTCGAGTGCTAACAGGACAACCCCCGCCCGGAACGCTGCGATCCTGAAACGTCAGGCCTTGAATCTCCAGTGCCAGTAGGTCTGTCCGTACAGCACCAGGAAGGCTACCGAATTGATCAGGGCGTGAGCGAAGATGCCTGGCCAGATTCGCCGGAACCAGCCCGCGGCCACGCCGAGTGCGCTGCCGGCCCACAACAGCACCATGAACAGACCGATGTTGCCCCATCCGAACGCCGGCTGGAGGTGTGCGGCCGCGAAAAACGCTCCTTGGGCTACGGCTGCGACGGCGAGCGACACGTGAGAACGAAACGATCGCAGTACCACCCCTCGAAAGACCAGTTCCTCGGCCACCGGAGCGACGACGATGCCGACCATGGCCAGCATGGCAAAACCAGCGCCAGGCACCTGACCTTCCTTGACGGCAGGCAAGTTCGACGCCGTCGGAATGTGCGTCAGCCGAATGAACAGGCCGACCGCAATTTGCCCGGTCAGGATGGCAACCCAGGTGGCCGGCCCCCAGCCGAAGTCGACGGCCTTCAGGCGAGCACCCAAGGCCTCGACGGGGTGCGCCCCGCCCCAGCGTACGGCGGCGTACAGGCTGAACGCGACGGCGGGGCCGTAGGCAATAGCGACGACCACGACCAGCAGCGGACCTGCATGCATGCCGTCGGTGACGCCTTGTGACATGAGGACGAGCCGTTCGACCAGCAGGGATGCATACAGGATGGCAATGGCGGCTAGACCGACACCGAGCGGGAACGTCGCGCAAGCTGGTTCGGAAATGGGCTTGTGCCCTGAGGCGGTGCCGGGCGCCGGAACCACGACGGTTGCTTGCACCAGAACCGGCGGCGAGACGTGAGCGGTCCAGCGTTGTCCATCCCACCAACGTCGCCCCCCGACAACGTACGGGTCGGCATACCACCCCGCCGGAGCGACGGGTGGCGGGAATGACTCCGTCAGCAACCGCCCGCCACGGCAGGGATGATGGAAACGGTGTCACCTACCGCAACGGGCGTGTCGAGACCTTGCATAAATCGCACGTCATCGTCGGCCACGAACAGATTTACGAACTTACGTAGACTGCCAGCGTCGTCAAACAGGCGATCATGAAACCCGGGATGAGCGACTTCAAGGCCGGCAAGAACATGACGCAGAGTGCCCGCCTCGACCTCGACGCTGCTCTTGCCACCGCAGAGCGGTCGAAGGGTGGTGGGAATACGGACTTTGGCGACCATGGTCGCAATTGTAGCGAGACGGGCGGAAAACCTGACGAATTCGGTCATCTATCGATGGTTCTCTAACCTGACCTGATGCATGTGGTGGCCGCAGTCGATCACTTCGGCCCTGGCATCACCGCCGTCGATGTGGCGCGGGCAGTTTCGATCGGCGCCCAACTCGCTGGATGGTCCTGCCGACAAGCACCCATGAGTGATGGTGGCCCAGGTCTGCTCACGGTATTGGGCCCTGCGAATCGACACAGCCTCGTGATGGGTCCGCTTGGCGATCCGCGAGAGGTCGCCTGGTCCCTCACCGGGCGTACGGCCATTATCGAGGCGGCG
>JAYTVF010000315.1:0-4619 GCA_043744155.1 Acidimicrobiia bacterium
GTCGGTGACGGATTGAAGAGCGTGAGGTTCATGCTGGCGTCGACCCGAGTCGATCCGTCGGCGAAATACCACGTAGACGACGGCTCTAACGCACACGGCGACACCGCCATCCCCTCTTGCGTGATCGCGGTCTGTTCGACCGCGCCTACCGCTCCGGTCATCTCGATGAGCGCGGCGGCAATGATCGACGGGGAGAGATCGGCTGGCGTTACCGTCACTCGGCTGCGCGGCGCCACCTCAACCGTCTTCATCACGGGAATCCCGTCGGCCGGGAATATGGTGACAGCCGCAGAGAAGCCGCTCTCGCTGCTGTTGGTGATGGAGAAATGGCCGGTGGAGGCGGTCAGTTTCCCACCCGGAACGCCCGGGCAATACCACGACGTCGACAGGTGCGCGTTCGTCGGTAGGGCGGCCATGCCGACGGTGCTTGCCCCCTCCAGTACGGGCTGGAGCACGGGTCGGGGTGTCTTGTCGAGCCAAACCAATCCGACGATCGTGGTGACGAGTGCGGCCGCAAGAAGCGAGCGAGTGATTTTCACGACCGACCTCGCTCTTCGTCGGTACGATCGCTTGCCCAGTGCACGTCGATGTCATCAGGTACCGCAGGCGCCTCGGCACGGACGGAACCCTCCGGTGTTGGCGCTGTCTGCTCGATCCCCGGGCGCACCGCGAGCGCGTCGGTCAGGCTCGGATCGGTTGCGTCGGTGACCGCGGACTGAGACTCCTCAGGCAGCGGAGCGGCACTCGTTGCGTCGGCTCCCCACAGCGGATCGTGGCCGCCAGCGGCCGCCAGAGGCTGGGTCGAGTAGCGGACAGACCCGGCTACGGATTCTGAGGCGTGAATCGCCAGATCCTGATTCCATGTGGGCGGTCCGGCGCCACGCATCGGACCTGATGCGGTCGAGGCGCCGACCAGCACGTCGCTACTCGGTACCGTTAGGTCGAACGCCAGTGAGTGCTCCTTTGCCGCCGTATCGGTTCGGACGCGACGATTTCGTGGTAGTAGCCACAGACGAGAACCCGCTCCCAGTACCAGTGCCACCGTCCAGAGCGCAATCTGGGCCACGATCCAGACCAGCCGGGTCGGGCTGGTTGTGTAATGCAACGACGCAGATCCGCCGCTCGGCACAGTGAACGAGTTCGCCCAACCAAAGGCCGGATGCCGGATGGCCTCGACCCCATCGACACCAAGATGCCAACCAGCCGCCGTGGTTGCCGCCAGATATACTTCTCCGGCCTGCACCGGCCCTTGGGCCAGGGTCGACGATTGGGCAATCAGCACGGGAGCTGATCCACTGAGGTCGGCAGCGATCAAGCTCGATGTGCCCTGTTGCCTGCTCGCTTTGGCAGCGTTGGCCGACAATTGCGCTCGACTCGGTAGCCACGATTGATTCTCGAAGACCTGCAACTGGTCGTCACCGAGTACCAGTTCGCGTAGGTCGAGTTGACGCCGAAGGACCTCGCTGAGGCCGACAGGGGTCACGGCTGTGGTGCCGTCAGCGCGTCGATGCCGCACGATCACATAGCGCACCGCCGACGGCCCGAGCAGTTGTCCGAGACGGTGGGTGGTATTGGCCGAAGCGGCATCGATGGCATCGGAGACGACGCGTTCAGCTCGCGCCGGCGGCGTCGGCCACAGGTCATCGAGTCGGGGCTCAAGCCCCGACGTGACGGTGAACGCGAAGCCTGGTGTCAACGCCCATCCTGGCGCCGGGAGCGAACCGGGATCGCCGAGCCACAGCGTGCGGGCGTTTTCCTGGTCGTCGACAGCTCCGGCCAAGCGGAGCGGTGCGGCTTCGTCACCGGTCGGAGCACCCCAGCGCCCGCTGGCCAGACCGCGAACGCCGGGCAGTAATCCGACGACAACCGCACAGGCCGCGGCGAAGGCCACCGGTTGCCGCCAGCTCAGACGGTGACCATGCAGGTCCTGTTCGAACGCCGAGACGGCAAGGCCGTTGCCGACGGCGACGGCAACCAACGCCGGCACGAGCATCACTTCGATCTCATTGCTACGAATCGGCACACCGCGACTCCCGAGGAGCCAGGCCGTCGCGAACGAAACAACGGCCAGCACCGCCATACGAGCCGCCCAGACGAACCGCCAACCCTGTCCGACCACTACCCCTACGCCGAGTCCGGCCAGCACCAGCCAGCCCATCCAAGCCTGGTGATGTGTACCGGTCTGAAACCGCAGCAGTTCAGGCACGCGAAGAGCGGCTCGGGCCGGTTCGGCCATGCTGGTGAGCGAGGTCCACATACCGGCCTTCTGCAGCGCCCATGGCAGCTGCAGTATGACTGAGCCAGCGAGGCCGATTCCTCCGGCAATCAATACGCGCCGAGCGGCTGCCGGCTTGCGCGCCACGCCCGCAGCCAACACCACGACAGTCACGAGAAGGGGGACGAGCATCACCGGAACGAAGGCCGCCAGAATTCCACCCAGAAGCGCAATACGACAGCCCGCGGCCAGCGGACTCAAACCACGGTCGCCGGCAGCCAAGAAGGGTTCTTCTCGCAAACAACGGATGAGCCAGTTGATCAGGTAAGGAAAAGCGCCATAGGCCAACACGCCGGTCCAGCGGCCAGCCGTGACTGCATTGGTCGCCAACGGCACCAGCACGTACGCGCTCACGCCGGCCACTCGACCTCGAAGGCTGCCGGCGGGCCGCAGCAGATGCCAAACGCCGACCGGCCCCAATATCAGCGGAACCAGCACCGTCAGTGTTCGTGCCAGGCCCATGTGGCCGAACGACGCCACCCCGAACAGCCCGGTCAAGCCCAAACCGGTGGGCGCTGCACCAACTCGCCCCAGCCCTTGCGGACGCCAATCGGACATGAATTCGCGCAGATAGGTGCGGGGTGAGTCGGGGAATGGGACGAAACGACCAAAGGTGGCCAGGCGCCCAAAGACGATGGACCGCGACCCGAAGAGGGAAACGCCGATGAGCGAGAAGCCGGTCAGAAACGCCGGCCAACGCCGCCCCGAACGGACGCCTTCGAGGAAGGATCGCCCGGAATCCGCCAGTGCATCGGTCACCCGGTGCTCACCGCCGCCTGCCGACCCCCGAAGCAGGGCCCCAAGTCGAGCGCTGCCACGCTGCTGTAAGCGTCGCAGGTCGCTGTCGGAAACCTTACGCAGTGCGGCGATGGCCTTGCGCTTACGGTGGATTTCACCCACATGGGCGAGCATGGCTGGCCAGGCCGCCAGCAACGCCAAGGCCCGACGCCAGTGTCCGACCAGCAAATTCGCGACCGCCATGATGAACGTAACGAGCAATGCCTGAGGGAGAACCCGGATGAGGTGCCCGATGCCGTAGACGCCCAAAATGGTGCGCAGTCGGTCATTTGCGATGCGTAACTCGGCGTGATCACGTTGGTAGGTGGTAAGCGGCCGAGGCAATCGGCGCGCCCGCGCAGCCGGGGCGACGAGCACCCGTGCACCGGAAAGATGCGCTCGCCAGCACAGGTCGAGGTCCATTGTCTCCGGGCCGAGCGACTCGTCGAACCCACCCAGGCTGTCGAAGAGGTCGGAGCGCACGAGAAGGCAATCCGAGGAAAGGAAGAACCGATCCTGCACGGCGTCGTGTTGTTCTTGGTCGAGCTCGCCCGGTTGAATGGGCTGCCATCGCTCGGCGAACTTATCGATGCCATAGCCGACGCTGAGTAGCCGACGAGGTTCGTCAGCCTCCACCATCTTGGCCCCGGCGATGCCCACGTTCGAGCGGTAGGCCTCCTCGAGCAGTAGTCGCGCGACATCGCTGTCGGCGATTACGTCTTCGCGAACAAACCACAAAAAGCCAGACCCCGCCACCAGAGTGCGCACCTCATTGGCGGCCGCCCCCAACCCAGCAGCTCGATCGTTGGCCCGCCGCACGACTGCCTTGGGTAAAACGGCGCGGACACGATCGGCCACTGCGTCGCCCTCGGTCAGATCCATTACGAGACAGCGAACGTTCGGGTAGTCCTGGTCGGCTAGGCCAATCAGTACCTCATCAAATCTGTCACCGGGTTCGGCAATGAGGAGGACCGCAACGACAGCGGGCGCCCCTGGCGCGAGATCAGTCACAACCGGTAAGGCTAGTCGGAGCGCACCCTCCTATCCCGGGCAGCTTGCATCAGATCGCCATTCCCGACATCGTACGAAGGCGTTGACAGTAGGTTTACGCCCAGAAAGGAGCCCCATGGACAATCAGGCCAGCCACCACGACAATCAGGTAGGCAAGGCGCTGCTCGATGTCGTGCACATCGCGGTGGGCTTCAGTGTCATTGCCTTCCAAAAGGCACAGGTCGCTCGACGCGAGTTGGAAGCCGAGTGGCAACGCAGGTTCCCCAAACCAAAGCCCTGACGGCGGGCGGGCGCTATGAGAATCGACCCTGAAGGTCAACGATGATGTCGGTCGTCACGGTGCTGGTGATGCAGATATCATCGCCCGTGCCTACACCAAGCAGCGCTTGATTCGCGGTGTCGCGCCCCGCCGCTACGTTCAGGTTCGACGTGTTCGGGACGGGCGCCCCGCACGGAAAAGCCGTGACGAAACCGGCTCCGGCCGAGCGGGTCGAGGTGAGATTGACGGCGACCGAGCGCGCGTCAGCGCCAATGTTCACGGCGCGTACCTCGCCTG
>JAYTVF010000316.1:0-4619 GCA_043744155.1 Acidimicrobiia bacterium
TCACCGACACGACCGGTAATGAGAGCGGCGATGGCGAAGGCGAACGGCACGGTGAATCCGACGTAGCCGAGGTACAGAATCGGCGGATGAAACGCCATCAGGATGTGGTTCTGCAACAACGGGTTGGGACCGGTTCCTTCAGCAGGCGCCACGGCCAGTCGCAGGAAGGGGTTGGCGGGGCCAGCCATCAAAAGGAAGAAGAAGGCGCAGACACCGAGCATGACCGTAAGAGCCCAGGCCACCAACGGATCGCCGATGCGGGCGCGGAACCGCCGCACCATGGCCACGGTGTAGCCGGCCAGGATCAATCCCCACAGCAGGATCGAGCCTTCCAAGCTCGACCACATGGCTGCGAAGTTGAACAGCGGCGGCGTCTTTGACGAGCCGACCTTGGCCACATAGGCCAGGCTGAAATCACGGGTGATAATAGCCCGCTCCATGGCGACAACCGCCACGATCGCGCCGACCAGCACCATTTTTGCGAACACCGGACCAAATCGCACCATGGCCGGGCCGCGACGCATGAGGCCTACTGCGGTGAACGCACATCCGGCTAGGGCGGCGGTAACCGAGAGGGTGACCCCTAGATTTCCGATGGTCGAGTTCATATGCCGCAGTCTCGAACTCGGCCCGGATTGGACGCTTTGTACTGCTCGGTGTGCTTCACCAGGATGCGGTCACCCTGGAACGTGCCAGACCGATAGATGCCCTCGACGACGACGGGCACCCCTTCGCAAAACACGCCGCCCGGATCACCACCGGAGTAGCTGACAGGGATGGTCGTGCCGCCGTAGGTGACCCCGAAGACCAGTCCGGCACCTGCTCGATTGACGCTGCCCGCGTCGACGGTGCCCTGCAACCGCAAGTGGTTCGGTCCGCTGCAATCGGGCTTGACGCCCACCTCGTCGGCATTGCAGAAGAAGATGGTTGAAGCACTCAGGAATTGAAAGATGATGAATCCGCCCGCCAGCAGCACGCCAGCCAGTACCAGTGAAGGCACGACCTTGGGCTTGCGACGGGGGGTGGTCGTCATTGGGCGAGGCGAAAGATCGGCTGCGATCATGTCCACGGCTTGTCCCGATCGGGAAGCTGCTTGGCCAGTTTGCGACCTCTCACCAGCAGGCGCGCTGCGTAAACTGCGAATGCCCCGAGCACGAGCACATAACCGCCAACGATGAGCCCGACGTGCTCCCTCACCACCGAGGCCATGATCATGCCCTCACCTCGGCATGGCGCTCGGCGATGGCGATCTGCAAGCCGTGGTCATCCATTGCCTGCTCCATCATGGCGACGCGGTTTCGATGCAGCATTAGCCAGACGTACACCAGGATGAACGCGATCATCGAGATAAAGAAGCTGAACAGCATCGACCCGTCGATGGTGGCTCCCTTTACGTCAAGGGTGGCTTGCTGGTGCAGGGTGCGCCACCAAGTGACGCTGTAGTGCACAAGGGGTACGTCGAGAAACGCGATGATGCCTACAATGGCGCAGCGCCTGGCTCGCACATCGGGGGCGGCGTCGAGGCCGCGCAGGGCGATGTACCCAATGAACATCACCAGCAGCAGCAAGGTGGAGGTGAGACGGGCGTCCCATCGCCAAAACACGCCCCACGACAACTTGCCCCAGATCATGCCCGTGGCCAGCATGAGCGCAGTCAGCAGCACGCCGATCTCGGCTGAGCAGCCCGCGATGCGATCCCACGTAAGTGAGCGGGTGCGCTTCCACAGGTACATTGCCGACGACAACGCAGTGACCCCAAACGCGATGTAGGCGGCGAAGGCCGCAGGTACGTGCAGGTAGAAGAACCGAACGTTGTCACCCTGCACCTCGTCGGGCGGAGAGATGACCAGGGCCCATACGAGCATCCACGCCAATCCGACGAGGGCGACAATCCCGAGGGTGCGCGACCCGCGGGTGCCGGTATGCAACACGTTCGACTCGGTCATGCATCCTCCAAAAGGGGCCCGAATGCCAGCAGGCCGACAGCGGTGTACACCAGAGCGAAAACCAGCAGGAGCCCTGCCCACGGCCAACCCTCTGACACGGCAACCACGCGAACGAGCTTGCCCGAACCATCGTCCACCGACCGGGTGCCTAACGCGGCCTGAAATGCTCGGGAAGCACCGATGAGCAGTGGAGCCACGATGGGGCCGATGAGCAGCGGGAGCAAGGTCTCTCGCACCATCGTCCCAGCCGACAGAACACCATACAGACTACCCGTGGCCGCCAATCCGATACTGGTCGCGAGCGCGGTGGTGACCAACAACACGATGCCCGACGGCGCAACGTTCACGTCATAGAGCACCAGCACACCGATCAAGAGCACCACCTCAAGAGCCAGCATTTCCACCAGCAGGGCAGCAGCCTTGCCCAGGAAGATGCCGCTTGGTTCCAGCGATGACAGTCGCAGGGCGTCGAGCGCGCCGTCGGCGGTTTCGATGGCGTACATGCGCCCGACTGCCAAAAACAGCGACAACAGCACGGCAATCCAGAACAATCCGGGCGCGGCGGAGAGTAGAACGGCCCGATCGGCGTCGAACGCGAAGGCGAAGAGCACGATCAGCAGCAACGCGAACGGCAACACCTGGTACGCAGCTACCCGGCTCTTGAGTTCCAGCCGAAGATCCTTGGCCGCCAGCAAACGAGCGGTCCTCAGCATGGTTTGGGCTCGATGATTCGGCCGCCGTCGATACGCACGACGCGGTCGGCCAGGGGCACGGCGCGGTCGAGTTCGTGACTGGCGAACACCACCGTGGCCCCGGCGGTGGCCGCTCGTCGAAGCACGTCGTCGAGCAGATCGCGGCCGTCGACGTCGAGGCCAGCATGCGGTTCATCCAGCAGCCAAAGCCGAGGGCGGCGGGCCAGAATTGCGGCCAAGGCGCACCGGCGCCGCTGGCCAGCGGACAACTTGACCGCCTTCACCGAGGCCAGTCGACCGCCGAGCCCCATCTCACCGATCGCGGCGCTGATCTCAGACTCTGACGCGCCCGATGATCGGCCCCAGAACCGCACGTTCTCGACCACCGACAGATCGTCGTACAGCCCGTTGGTGTGACCGAGCATCCCAACGAGGGGTCGCACCGCCTTGCGATCAACCGCCAAATCGATGCCGAGCACGCAGGCCGAGCCCTGCACGATCGGCAGCAGACCGGCGCACGATCGCAGCAGACTGGTCTTACCAGCACCGTTGGAACCTTGCAGCAGCACGATCTCATGCGGATCGACCGTCAGCGAAGCACCGGTTAACACCGGGAATCGGCCGTGCACGGCGACGACGTCTTGGAAGTGAACAACCGGCTCCATCGTTACCCGAAACGCTATCCGACACTGCCGGAACCCTCCCAACCCCTAGTGTGAGGCCGGTTGTGACCGATCTCAATACGCGCACCGGAAAGACAGATCGCGAGCTCGGGCTGCCGCAGATCATTATTGATTGGCCCCCTCAGCCAGCCACCCCTACACCCACGCCGCAGAGTCAACCACCGACGCGCGGTGACCGACGGCCGTGGTTCCGCTACGGTTGGCGCTCTGTGATTGGCGGCATCGGACGACTCTTCATATCCCTCGGCATGTTGCTCTTCGGTTTTGTGGGCTATCAGCTGTGGGGAACGGGCATTCAAACCGCGCACGCCCAGGACAATCTGCGCAACGCCTTTGCAGCCGCCCAGTCGACCCTGCCTCGCCTGGTGCCGACGGTAACGACGGTGCCGACGACGACCGCGACGACTACCACGACTGTCGGGCTCGGCTCGACTGTTGCCGGAGCCGCCGCTCCGCCGTCAACGACGACGGTCAAGCCGACGACCACCACCACGGTGGCGCCCACCCTGTTGCCCATCCCTGAAGACGGCGATGCCGTTGCCAGCCTCGACATTCCGCGTATCGGCATGAAGAACTCCATCATCGTTTCCGGTGTCACCGTCGATGATCTGAAGAAGGGCGTCGGACATTTCCGCACCAGCCCGCTACCCGGCCAGCGCGGCAACGTCGCGCTGGCCGGTCACCGCACCACCTCTGGTGGTCCATTCGGGAGCCTGAATGAGCTGAGAAACGGCGATCAGATCATTTTCAGCAATGCCTTCGGCGAGAAGTACGTCTACAAGGTGAATGGCCAAGAGGTCGTGCAGCCAAGCGACGTGAGCGTGCTGGCCTCAAGCGATGCGGCGACACTGACGCTGGTCACCTGCACGCCGAAGTACACCTCCACGAGTCGGCTCATCATTCATGCCGAACTCGACACGGCGGCCTCCACGGGCCCCGTGCGGGAGCCAACCGCACCGAACGACACCAAGCCCGACTCCCTCCCCGCCGAAGAGCCGACGACCACCGTGGCGCTGCCTACCACGCAGGCTGCCGTCGTCGTGGCCGATAGCGTCGCGACGACGGTGCCGACGTCCAGCGCAACGGTGGCCGCAATCACCACGACCATTGGCGATAGCGCCAGCGCTGCGGCCAACGATCGCGAGGACAAGATTCTGACGGAAGCCTTCACGCAGGGCTGGTTCAGCGATAAGAACGCGGCACCCCAGGTGGCCCTTTGGGGTGCGGCGTGCGGCCTGATCGGCATTGGCTCGTGGCTGCTGTCCCGAAGGCTACGGCGTAACCTGGTTGGGTTCCTC
>JAYTVF010000317.1:0-4610 GCA_043744155.1 Acidimicrobiia bacterium
ACCGAGAAAACCGGCGAGTTGGTCGTCGGTGACCGACAGGCTGAGATTGATCATGCCGCGTGGCGCGATGTAGTAGCCGCGCTGTAACAGGCCGAGGAACACCATTTCCTGCAAAGCAGCGTCCTTGTCAGCAGCCGTCTCGCCGTCCACAGGGCGTTCGGCGCGGGCATGAATCGCCATCATGGTACCCGAGCCGCTGACGCACACCGGCAACTCGTATCGACCGAGTACAACGGCGACGTTCTGGCGCAAGTCGTCGCCTCGGGCCGTGAAGGCGGTGGCCACCTCGGCGGTGTAGACCTCGGACAGCACGGCGACGCCCGCGGACATGCTGGTGATGTTGTTGTTGAAGGTACCGGCGTGGGGCACCGAGTTCGGCCGTCCGTTGTCGAATATACCCATGACCTCGGTGGTACCACCAAAGGCCCCGAACGAGAACCCACCAGCGATGTACTTGCCGTACGTTTTGAGATCGGCCTGCACGCCGTACTGTGCGCTGAGGCCGTGGGGGCCGAGTCGTGACGACATCACCTCGTCCATGATGGCCACTGCCCCGACGGCTTGTGCGGCCTCGGTCAGGCCCCGAAGAAACTCGGGAGTGGCCGGAACGCAGCCTGCTGAGCCGAGCAGCGGTTCCACCAGTACGGCGGCCAGGTCGTCGGCGTGTTCGGTGATCAGGGCCTGGCACGCATCCAGGTCGTTGAAACGACCGACGACGAACGGATACGGCACATTCCAAGGCGCTGGGCCTGAGCCGAAGTACATAAGGCCACCGTGATACGCGCCGTACATCACCATGATGGTGGAACGCCCCGTATACATGCGGGCCGCGGTCATCGCCATCAAATTGGCTTCGCTGCCCGAGTTGGTGAAGCGCACCAGATCAAGGCCGAACCGTTCACACATCAGCCCACCGAGCTCCTGCTCGGCCGGATGTATACCACCGACGCTCATGTTGACCTCGAGCGCAGCCATGGCTGCATCTTTGGCCCGGCGATCGCTGTGGCCCAAGAGCCCGGCGGTGTAGTCGCCCAGTAGGTCGACGTAGGTGTGGCCGTCAGCGTCGGTCAGCAGCGACTCATTCCCATGCACAAAGGTGAGCGGGAAAGGTGGGTGGTAGAACAGCGTTCGGGTGTTGCCACCGGGTAGCACCTTGGAAGCGCTGAGATGCAGCGCTCGGCTCTGCACGTGACGGTCGGCGTAATCTTGCCGGGCTCGTTCCAGGGCGTCGTGTGGCATCGTGACAACGGTCATAGCCGTCATTCTGCCTCATCACATCTCCAACGGACGGCTCGATCTCGGCGATCAGCGTTTCGATGCGGGGGCCGCACTTGGCTGCGCGGCTCGACCGATGGCGCACGAGTTGCGCGCTATGGCGTCGAGATCAGCCACCTCGGCGTCCCGATGCGACCGTTCGGCCACCCGATGCCTACCGTATCGATATCGAACGCACAGCGGCGCTACGGATGGTCGGAAAGGCAGCTTCATGAGTAACGAACTACCCGCTCGCGCCCGAGTGGTGATTGTCGGTGGCGGCATCATCGGTACGAGCATCGCCTTTCACCTGGCCCAAGCCGGGGTGACTGACGTGGTGCTGCTCGAAGCGGAGCAACTCGGGTCGGGGTCGACCTGTAAGGCGGCAGGCGGCATTCGTGCATCGTTCAGCACGCCCGAGAATATCGCCATGGGCCTTCGTGGCCTGGACGTCTTCAGTACGTTCGCCGAGGAGTTTGATCAGGAGGTCGATTTCCGCCGCTGGGGGTATCTCTACCTACTTTCAGACCAGCAAAATATGGAAATTTTCACTGAGAGCGTCGCCATTCAGAATGCGTACGGCGTGCCAAGTCGCATGATCGACCCGGCCGAGGCCAAGCAGATCTCGCCACTGATCAGCACCGAGGGCCTGATCGGCGCGTGCTGGTCTCCAGGGGACGGGAAAGCCACCCCCGAAGCCGCCGTCTTCGGGTATGCAAAGGCGGCCCGGCGCCTCGGTGCCCGTCTGATTACCGGATGTGCGGTCACCGGCATCGAGTCAACCGGAGGTACCATTGGTGGGGTGCAGACGGCGCTCGGTGCCATCGCCACCGACACCGTGATCTGCGCAGCCGGGGCCTGGTCTCGGGCCATCGGAGACATGGTCGGGGTGTCGCTGCCGGTGCGGCCGGTTCGGCGACAGATCGCATTCACCGGGCCGATCGAAGGCATCCCTCGGGTGGGGCCGCTCACGATCGACTTCCCGTCCACGTTCTACTTCCACCCTGAGGGCGACGGCATTCTGATGGGCTGGGCCAACCCGCACGAGCCTGAAGCCTTCAATCTGCACTTCGATCTGGAGGAGTGGTTCGCAGGCTTCGCCGATGTCGTGGCTCTACGCACGCCGGCGCTGTTGGACGTCGGCATCCAGGGCGGATGGGCCGGCCTGTATGAGGACACACCAGACCATAATCAAATCATCGGACGCGCCCAGGCCGTGCCCGGCTTCCTGTTCGCCACCGGCTATTCAGGCCACGGATTCCAGATGGGCCCTGCTACCGGCGAGATCATCCGAGATCTCTATCTGGGCCGGGAACCTGGTTTCGACATCGCATGCTTCAACGTGGCGCGCTTCGCCGGTGTCGACGTTGACACCCATGAGCACAACATCGTCTAGCTCTCCGTCCATCCCTTCGTCCGTTGAGGAGAGTGCCGTGGCACGTCTACAGGGCAAGATAGCAGTGGTATTCGGGGCGGCCCGTGGGATCGGTCGCGAGATCGTGCGCCAGTTCGTCGCCGAGGGAGCCATCGTGCACGCAGTCGACCTGTTGGCCTTGGAACCAGGATCGGAACCGGCTGACCAGTTGTCATCGGCGATGCTCGACGCGGCCGACCCGGTTGCCGTCGCAGCCTTTCTTGACCGGGTCTTAGCCGCGTCGGGCCACGTCGATGTGCTCGTGAACAATGCTGGCATCCACCTCGGTCGATCTGTCATCGATACGACGCCCGAGGACTTCGACCGCATCTTCAACGTGAACGTCAAGCCGGCCTATCTTGCTTGCCGTCATCTGCTGCCCGGCATGATCGCCCGAGGGCGGGGCAGCATTATCAACATGTCGTCCAACGGTGGCGTAATCGGCCGGCCCGGTGACCCGATCTACAACGCGTCCAAGCATGCGGTGGTCGGCCTCACCAAGTCGCTGGCCGTCGCCTACGGACAGCAGGGGATTCGCATCAATGCCATCTGCCCCGGCGCCATCGATACGCCGATGCTGCGGAGTACCTTGCCGGCGGACGCCCCGTTCGTGGACATGATCCCGCAGCTCATCGCCAACACGCCGATGGCCCGCGTCGCACGCACCTCGGAGGTAGCCGCTGCTGCGGTGTTCCTTGCGTCCGACGAAAGTCCGTTCATCAACGGCGTAGCGCTCCCAATCGACGGTGGCAAGTCAGCCGGTGTACTGCCCAACGACCGCTATCGACTTGATTTCGATCTCACCACGACCTACGACTGAGCGAGCGAGAACCGGCGACCACCATGTTGTGTGACCATCAGCATCGGGGCCGCTTGTGCCCGCGGACTATCGTCCGCTGCATCGATGCCGACGCTGTACGACAGGTTCCGGCAAGCCCGAACCAGCCCACGGACTGACGTGTCAGGCGAACAATGAGACCCGTTCGGTAAGGAAATCGATCATCTCGTCGGACGCCTCGGGGGTCTGGTTCGCAGCAGCTTCTACCGCCCCTGGTGCCCCGGCAAGGAGTGTTTCGACCAGGCTCTGCGCAGTGGGTCGTGGAATCCCCCACCGTATGCCCTCCGCGACAAGATCCTGTCGTGTGACCGACCGGATATCGCGGACGTCATTGATGAACATGCCGAGTGTGGACGAGACGTCGTACATCAGGGAGGAAAAGACGTCATAGACCGGGGAGAGCCGAACCTTGCCGTCTCCCGGTAAGATAAAGGACGTGTTCATGCCGTGCCCGTCGGCATTGCCCACAAGTACATTGAGAAGAGTCTGGGCGAGCAGCATCTCAAGGTCGGTCGGCGAACCCCACCTCGTGAGAACGCCAGCGAGATGCCGAAGCGACGGCCCGCCGCTCTCCTCGTACTTCAACGGGACCGACGAAACGCGAATGCCAAGAGCCTGGCATCCATTCTCCTGGTGGACCCGCGTGATCTCGCCGTCATCGTGTACACGTCGGTCGAATCGCTCGACGACGATGACTCGTCTGCCTGCGATCGTGGTCAATGCCACCTTGGCCGCCGACAAACCGAGCGCGGCGGCCACGCGCAGACAAAACGCCTCGCTGACCACGTGCCCGGCCATGTCCGGGCGTTCTGGCTTCAAGATATGGGTGGACGCGGACCCTTCGACGGGAAGGCCCCAGCCATCTTTCGTGCGTGTCAGAACGAGTTTTTCCTGCACGCCGCCGAGTGAGACGCGAACATCGCCATCGACACCAAGTGGAAAGTTGCGCAGATTGCGAACTTTTGCGGCCAGATCGGCCTCGTCAAGCGGTCTGGCCCGATAAATGCTTAGAGTCTGCCACGGGTTAAGTCGCGGAGTGTAGTCTGTTGGTGTGGAGCTGTCGGAGTCGGGTTTGAAGGCGTTCTTCGCCACGGTGATGCCGCA
>JAYTVF010000318.1:0-4603 GCA_043744155.1 Acidimicrobiia bacterium
ACCACCATGTTCATCGCGGTGCCGACCGGCGTGAAGATCATCAACTGGATCGGTACGCTGTGGGGCGGCACCCTTCGCTTTACCACGGCCATGCTTTTCGCCATCGGCCTTATTGTCGAGTTCACCATCGGTGGTCTGTCGGGCGTCACCCACGCGGTTTCGCCGTCGGACACCCAGCAGACCGACACCTACTACATCATTGCCCACTTCCACTATGTGCTCTTCGGCGGCGCAGTGTTCGGGTTGTTCGCTGGCTTCTACTACTGGTGGCCCAAGATTTTCGGGCGAATGCTCGATGAGAAACTCGGCAAGATCAACTTCTGGCTCATGGTGATCGGTACGAACCTCACCTTCGGCCCGATGCACATCGTTGGTCTGCAGGGGCAGCCCCGCCGCATGTACAGCTATAAGAGCGGCTACGGCTTCGCCATGTGGAACCTGGTGGAAACCATCGGTGCCTTCATCCTCGCCATTGCGGTCGGCACGTTCCTGTGGAACGCCATAAAGACCAACGGCATCACCGGCAAGAAACCCCGAACCGCCCCGGTCGACCCGTGGGACGCACGCAGCTATGAGTGGATGACCACCAGTCCGCCGAAGGAACACAACTTCGACTCGATTCCCACGGTGACGCATCTCGATGAGTTCTTCTACCGCAAGTACGCCGAAGACGCCGACGGTAACCTGGTAAAGGTAGCCACCGGCGAAGAGATCCTGGCCGATCAACTGGCGCATGCCGACAAGCACATCCATATGCCGTCGCCGTCGTACTGGCCCATCATCCTGGCGTTTTCCCTGCCCATCATTGGCTTGGGGGTCATCTTCAACACGTACCTGGCCGTGTTCGGCGCAGCGGTGCTGGTGATGGCGGCCTACGGCTGGGCAATCGAGCCTTCGACCGCCGATGCCAGCGACTTCGACCCGACCTCGGGTCCATCTACAGAGGTGGCACTCCATGGCTGATGTTCTCGACACCGTGCAAGACGCGGCCCACGCCGTCGATAGCCACGACACACACGACACACACGACGCCCACGACGCCCATGGGGGCGCTCATGGAAGCAGCGGGTTGTCGAACAACAAACTGGGCATGTGGCTGTTCCTCGGCTCTGATTGCCTCCTGTTCGGCGGACTGATCTCGACCTACATGCTGTATCGCGGTCGGGTGCAAAAAGGCCCGAACCCGAACGAGTTGTACAACATCCCGTTCACGTCAGTGTCGTCGTTCGTACTGCTGATGAGCTCGCTCACCATGGTGCTGGCCGTCACCGCCGCAAAGCGCAAGGATGATCGGCTCACCCGCATCTGGCTGTGTACTACTGCGTTCCTCGGATCGCTGTTCGTCGGCGCTCAGGTATTCGAGTTCCGCTCGTTCTACCTGAAGGGTCTCGGCTTCACCACCAACCTGTTCGGCTCGAGCTTCTTTTCGCTCACCGGCTTCCACGGGGTGCACGTCAGCCTTGGTGTCATCATGCTGCTCTCGGTGGCGTTCATGACGCTGCGAGGCAAGATTCCCGGCGACAAGGCCGAAGTGGTGGAACTTATTGGTCTCTACTGGCACTTCGTCGACGTCGTGTGGATTGTCATCTTCACCCTCGTCTACCTGATTCCGTCCTGAGGAGTTTCGATGACTACTGCCGTTGAACACACCGAACATGCCCACGCCACCCATGATGGTGAGCACAGCTGGACGGACCGAAAGTACGTCATGGTGGCCATCTATCTGGCGATCATGACCGGTATCGAAGTCGGCCTGTCGTATATGCACCCGTCGTTCGCTCCGTGGCTGCCGACGGTGCTGCTCTGCCTGATCATGGTGATCAAGTTCGTTACCGTGGTGCTTTTCTTCATGCACCTGCGGTTCGACGACCGAATGTTTGGCCTGTTGTTCTGGTCGGGGCTCATTCTGGCGATCGGCGTGTTCTCGGCCATGGCCACCACACTACAAATCTGGTCCAAGTAGACGAGGGCGAGCATGTTCGCCGCCCAACTGCATCCGTCGCCTGACATCTTCCACTTCCGGGCCCATCCCGAGGTATGGCTGCTCATCATCGGAATTGCGGCGGCCTATGTCTACGCCATTCGGGTCATCGGCCCGAGGGTCGTGCCGGTCGGCATGCCGCGGGTGACCCGGCGCCAGATCGGATGTTTCGTGGCAGGACTGGCGTTGTTGTGGGCGGTCTCGGATTGGCCGGTACACGATCTGGCCGAGCAGTACCTCTACAGCGTGCACATGCTGCAGCACATGGTGTTGTCGTATTTTATGCCGCCCCTCATCCTGATGTCGGTGCCGCAATGGCTCGCCCGGCTGCTCGTCGGTGACGCAAAGACCCATCGCACGATGCGTTGGCTGACCACGCCTGTCGTGGCCGGAGTGGCCTTCAACGCGTGGCTAATGGTGACCCACATCCCGACGATCGTGAACCTGTCCAGTACCAATGGTGTACTGCACTACTGCCTGCACGCCATACTGGTGGCGACGTCGTTGATGATGTGGATGCCTTTGTGCGGGCCACTGCCCGAGTTCCATCGAGGTGCTGGCGGGCAGATGATCTACCTCTTCGCCATGTCAGTGGTGCCGACGGTACCGGCCGGGTGGTTGACCTTCGCCGAGAAGGCCGTCTACAAGATCTACGACCATCCAATCCGGGCCTTTGGGATGTCGGTCACCGATGACCAGCAGGCTGCTGGTGTGATCATGAAGATCGGTGGCTCAGTCTTCTTGTGGGTACTGATCACGCGATTGTTCTTCAAACGGTTCATGGCCGGCAGCACGCCGGAAAGCCAACGCTTCCGGCGGATTGAAGATGTTGTACCACTCGGCCAAGATCTCACCTACGGTCACGTCGAATCGGCCTTCGCGACGTCCGAACCAATGAAAGAGGGCCTAAAGGCCTAGTCTCACCTACCGTCGGTGTGCAGGTAGAGCGAAAGATGAGGCTTGGCAGAACGAATCTGATTCTGACCAGATTTGAACAATATCCCAGCGCAGCACGCTGTGATTCATGCGCAGCCGAACGCCCCGCAATGGTCAGATTCGAGCCATTCTCGTCCTCGTGGTGGCCCTCGGTGGCGTCGCCCTGCCGACGACACGGGCCACGGCTCTTGATCAGACCGAGCAGATTGCGGCCGTCGCCGCACGAGGCCGATTCGTGGCCAGAGCACCCCAGCGACTCCTCGACACCCGCCAGGCTGGCGCTCCGCTGCAGGGTGGCACCGTGGTTACCTTGACGGTGGAGCCAGCACCGGGTTCCACCGCCATCGCCGCGGTCGTGAACCTCACTGCCGTCGGGGCGCAAGAGCCAGGCTTTTTGACCGCCTATCCCGCAGACCGGCCCCAACCAGGTGTCTCCAACGTGAATATCAGCCGGTCAGGTCAGACTATCGCCGGTCTAGCCACGGTGGCGCTCGATCCGCAGGGTCGCCTGACCGTATTCTCATCTATGACCACCGGCCTCTTGGTCGACGTGTTCGGCGTCTACGAAAAGGCAACCAGCGCGCAGGCCGGGCGGCTAGTGCCAATCGACCCGCAGCGAGTGCTCGACACCCGCAGTTCCTCGCCTGTGGCCGCCCAAGAGCATCGGGTGGTCTCACTCCTCTCCGCGATTCCTGCCGATGCCAGCGCGGTCGTTCTCAATGCCACTGCCACCCGTGCCGGTGCGGCCGGGTACCTGACGGTGTGGGCGGCGGGCGATCCGCGACCCGATACCTCCAACCTCAACATTGCCGGCCCCGGTGACACCATTGCGAACCAGGTCATCGTCCCGGTTCGCGACGGTAAGGTCGAGGTCTTCAGCCAGTCCGCCGCCGACGTGTTGCTCGATGTTGACGGTTACTACACCGGCGTCAGCGCCCCGTTGTCGAGCGACGGTCTGTTCGTTCCCCTCACCCCGTTCCGCTTGCTTGACACCCGCAGCGTCAACGAACTGAATCCCGTCGAGGATCGGCTGAAGCCTCGCAAGGACTGGACCGTCGAGGTGCCGGTGTTACACCGTGGAGGCGTGCCCGTTGGCGCCTCAGCCGTGGCTCTCACCGCCACGGTTGTGCACGCTGAAGGCCCCGGCTTCGCCTCCGTCTGGCCCGCTGGCCTGGTACGCCCGGTGGCCTCCAACCTGAACACCGTGGATCGCGGGCAGGCCATTGCCAACCATGTCGTGACCCGGGTGTCGGGTCGAGGAGTCAGCATCTTCACCTCTACCCCGATGCACCTCCTGGCCGACGTCAGCGGCTGGTTCACCGGTGGGGGCGCCAAAGCAGTGCTGCCCTTCGTCCCCCAGGTGCTGCCGATGGCGTTCGGTCGAATCGAGATTCCAGCCATTGGTCTGTCCGAGTCCCTCGGCGACGGCATCACCGACGCGGCGCTGAATGAGGGTCCGATGCACTGGTCGTTCTCCTCGATGCCCGGAGAGTTGGGCACGACCTATATCCTCGGCCACCGTAGCTCGCACACCTCCCCGTTCCTGCGCATCGGTGAATTGGTGGCGGGGGACCGCATCCGGCTGACCAACCATGGTGAGCTGTCGACCTATGAGGTCAGGGGGCGCCTCATCGTGCAGCCCGAAGACCTGCAGTCGCTCGCCGAGCCGGGCACCGCCAACTTGGT
>JAYTVF010000319.1:0-4597 GCA_043744155.1 Acidimicrobiia bacterium
ACCGAGGTGTCGACTGCTTTTGGTGGAGCGACCTGTACCGCTTCGACGTTGGCCGCGTAGCTGCATGAGGAGCACTGCACGAATGTGTCCTCCCCCACCACCGATGGTGCCAGAAACTCTTCGCTCTTGGAGCCGCCCATCGCGCCGCTCATCGCATTCACGACCTTGAAGCTCAGGCCAAGTCGCTCGAAGGTACGCACATAGGCCTCGCGGTGCAGGTTGTAGCTGACTTCGAGGCCCGCGTCGTCGATATCGAACGAGTATGAGTCCTTCATTACGAACTCTCGGCCTCGCAGGATTCCCGAGCGCGGGCGAGCTTCGTCGCGGTACTTGATCTGCACCTGATACAGCATCACCGGGAGGTCCTTGTAGGAGGAGTACTCCCCTTTCACCAGATTGGTGAACATCTCTTCATGGGTCGGCCCGAGTAGATAATCGCCGCCACGACGATCCTTCAGACGAAACAGTGTGTCTCCGTACTCTTTCCAGCGACCCGATGTCTCGTAGAAATCACGGGGCAACAACGCGGGGAACAGCACTTCTTGCGAGCCGATCTGGTCCATCTCGTCGCGAACGATGCGGGCGACGTTTTCCATAATGATTTTGCCGAGCGGCAACCAGGAGTAGATGCCCGGTGCAACTCGACGGACGTAACCGGCACGCACCAAAAGCCGATGAGAAGGCACTTCGGCATCGGCCGGATCTTCTCGAAGTGTGCGTAGGAACAGGCGAGACATGCGCAGCATAAGGCGCCTACGCTACCGGCCCGACCAACCCAGGGTCGCGAGTTTCGCAGTTGTTTCGCGTTTTCACTCTTACTTTGCGCGAGTTGGCAGCGATGATGAGTACATGCTCAGTCGTCGTCAAGGATCCTTTGCCGGTGTCCTTTCTCTGGCCGCCAGTATGGCCGTTGCCTCGTTTGTCGCCGCGGTGATGAAAGTCGATGGGCCGATCGTGGTCGTGGGAAATCGCTTCATCGACGCCACGCCGAAGTGGCTGAAAAATTTCGCCGTCGATACCTTCGGCACGTCCGACAAATCGGTTTTGCTGGCGAGTATCACCGTCGTGCTCATCGTGGCCGCGGCCGCTCTGGGCGTCGCGGCCTGCCAGCGATTCTGGGCGGCGATCGCCGGTACGGCGCTACTCGCCGTCGTCGGCGCGCTGGCTGCGTCGACCCGAACCGGATCGCAGTCGGGTGACTGGATCCCGCCAATCGTTGGTGCGTTGGCCGGCCTCGGCGCGTTCTGGGTTCTCCTACGTCGACCTCTCGTGGCGACCGGTCCTGCCGAGTCGCCGCTGGCTTTTGACCGTCGTCGCTTCCTGGCGGGGGCGGCGGCGTTGGGCGCAACTTCGGCGGGGCTCGCGCTCGTCGGTTCGGGGTTTCGCAACAGCCGGACGAAGGTCGTGGCCGCACGGCGCACCGCCTCGAGCTCGTCGCTGCCAGCCCCAGTGTCGCCTGCAATAGTTGTGCCGGCCACGGCCACAGCGCCAGGTCAGCCCGACCCGTTCATCACGCCAGTCGCCGATTTCTACCGCATCGACACCGCGCTCTCAATCCCACAGATCGACGCCTCGACATGGAGTTTGGTGATCAAGGGGATGGTCGACAAGCCCCTGCGGCTCACCTACGCCGACCTCCTGGCACGACCGATGATCGAGCGAGTCATCACCATCTCCTGTGTGTCGAACGAAGTGGGCGGAGACCTCATCGGAAACGCTCGATGGCTAGGAGTGCCCTTGTCCGACCTGCTGCGAGAAGCCGGGGTCCACAAAGACGCTACCCAGGTGGCGTCGAGGTCGCAGGATGGCTGGACATGCGGATTTCCGACAACGCTGGCGCTCGACGGCCGCGACGCCATGATTGCAGTCGCTATGAACGGCGAACCGCTGAACGCTCGCCACGGATTTCCTGCCCGCATCATCGTTCCCGGCATTTATGGCTACGTGTCAGCCACCAAATGGCTTACCGAGATCAATCTGACCACGCTGGAAGACTTCGACGGCTACTGGATCCCGCGAGGGTGGGCCAAACAGGCCCCCATCAAGACGCAAAGCCGCATCGATGTGCCAAAGCGCAGCACAGGCCTGAAGGCCGGAAAGACCCCGATTGCCGGGGTGGCGTGGGCGATGCACCGGGGCATCAAGATGGTTGAACTTCAGATCGATGGTGGGGAATGGGTCGCCGCGACCTTGGCCGACGAGCCCACTGTCGACGCCTGGCGGCAGTGGAGCTACGCGTGGGATGCCACCCCTGGCAAGCATCGTATTGCCGTTCGGGCCACTGACGGCGCCGGGGCCGTACAAACGTCGGAGCCTTCGTCTCCCGATCCCGACGGAGCGACGGGTTGGCACACCATCTCGGTCAACGTCGACGCGTAGCCGCCCGATGACAGTGTCGGCGTAGGGTGGTTTGGCGTATGGAACGACTGAAATGCCAGATCCAGCCCTATGCCTGGGGTTCGCATGAAGCTATCGCTGCCTTGCGCGGCGATGCACCGGCCGAGCAACCCGAGGCCGAACTCTGGGTGGGCGCGCATCCGCTCGCCCCGTCGAGGGTGCTGCGAGGCGGACGCTGGCTCGGTCTGGACGACGTCATTCAAGCGGACCCGATCGCCGAACTTGGGACTGCGGTCACGGCCGAATTCGGGCCACGCCTCCCTTTCCTGGCCAAAATCCTGGCGGCGCACCAACCCTTGTCGCTGCAGACCCATCCCGATAGCACGACGGCGCGGGCAGGCTTCGAACGGGAGAACGGAAACGGACTCCCCCTCGGGGCCCGAAACCGCACGTACAAGGATGCCTCGGCCAAGCCCGAAATCCTCGTGGCGCTCTCACAATTCGAGGGTGTGTGCGGCTTTCGACCCGTACAAACAACGCTGGCGTTCCTGACCGAGCTTGATGTTCCGCTTCTGTCGGACGCCCTCGAGGGTCTGCGATCGACCCCAGATGCGCTTGGGCTTCGTGCGATGGTCGCCGGTCTATTGTCTCTTCGCGAGACCGCACGACACGCACTTGCGACGCAGATACTGGCCGCCGTCGACGATTATCACGGGGCCCAGAGTGACCTCGTAGCCTGGCTGCCACGTCTGCACCATCTCTATCCGAACGACATCGGCCTGGCCATCGTGTTACTCCTCAACTACGTCTCGCTTCGGCCCGGCGAAGCGCTCTTCCTCAAGGCTGGCAGTCTCCACGCCTACCTGCACGGCCTGGGTGTAGAAGTGATGGCGAACAGCGACAACGTGCTACGCGCCGGCTTCACTCAAAAATACCTCGACGTACCCGAACTGCTGGCGATCACGGATTTCACGCCGCTGCCCGACCCCATCTTCCGCCCCTCCTCGACCGCCACCACCCCGAGTGCCATCGTTCGGGTGTTCCAGCCGCCCGTGGCCGAATTCGCCGTCACCCGTATCGATCTCGACGGGGTCTATGACGTGCATGACGCTGGACCGTCGGTGCTGCTCTGCACCGCGGGCGACGTCAACGGACTGCGCCCGACCGATGCCGCCTTCATGCGCCCCGGCCATGGCCATCTCGAAGGGCGCGGCACCGTGTGGTGGGTGACGGTCGGCCACCAGATCGAGTGAGCCTTAGCTGACTCTGCGCCGGATCGTGGTGATCTTTTCGTTGGCGTGGTTGGCGTCCTCGCCCTGATCGACCATCAGTGCATCACGATCGAGTCGAGCCTCCCGAGCAGCCTTGGCCACGTCCGCTCTCGCAATGGCGGCCTCGGTGCCATTCTCATGGATGAACTCAGCCCATTCGACCAACGCATCCACCATCTCGTTTTCGGGCACCACGGCGACGTTCACGCCCTTCACGAACAGATGGCCGCGTTTGTTCCCGGCCGCGATGCCGATGTCGGCCTCACGTGCTTCACCTGGTCCGTTCACAACACAGCCCATCACAGCGACCTGCAGGGGAAGTTGGCGATCCCCAAACGCAGCCTGTGCCTTGTTGGCAATATCGATGACGTCGATCTCGGCTCGCCCACACGAGGGGCAGGCGATGAGATCGACGTTTTTGCGTTCGCGCAAACCCAATGCCTCAAGAAGCTGACGTCCGGCCCGGGCTTCTTCCACCGGATCCGCCGTCAGGCTGTAGCGGATGGTGTCGCCGATGCCCTCAGCGAGCAGAGTGGCGATACCGGCGGTGGCTTTCAGGAGGCCGCCAGGCAGCGGTCCTGCTTCGGTCACCCCAAGATGAAGGGGGAAGTCAGTCACTTCGGAAAGCTGCCGGTATGCCTCGATCATGAGCGGCACGTTCGAAGCCTTTACCGAGATTTTGACGTCGTCGAAACCGACTTCGGCAAAATAGGCCAGTTCTTTCTGGGCTGACTCCACCATGGCCTCGGCGGTTACCCTGCCGCCGTACTTGTCATACAGCGCCGGGTCGAGGCTGCCACCGTTGACGCCAATGCGTATCGGCACATTGCGATCCTTGCATTCCTGCGCCACCAACTTGATGTGCTCCGGACGGCGGATGTTGCCCGGATTGAGACGCAAGCACTGCACTCCGGCCTCCAGGGCGGCCAAGGCCATCTTGTACTGGTGATGGATGTCAGCCACGATCGGCACTGGGCTGCGCGGCACGA
>JAYTVF010000320.1:0-16747 GCA_043744155.1 Acidimicrobiia bacterium
TACGGCAACGTGCTCAACGACCAGCAGCGCCTTTTCGGCCGACCCTTCGGCAGCGCGCTGAAGAATCCCGACTTCGTCGGCATCGCTCACGCCTTCGGCGCGACGGGTACGCACGTGTCGTCAGCCCTCGAACTCGAGCGCGCCGTGGCCGAGGGAATCCAGGCCGACTGCCCAACGGTCATCGAAGTCGATATGCCGCTGTCGGCCAGCGCCTCGCCCTGGCCTTTCCTCATGCCCCGCAGTCGCATGCGTTAGCCCAGCCTCTTCAGCGTCTTGGTGAGCCAGGTTGTCCTGAGACGACGATTCGGCTCACCGACACGAAAGGGGCTACGGGCGGCCGCCGTCGAAGGCGTTTTGCAGAAGTTGACGCAACGCGGCGCGGTCGACAGGAACGGGATTGGCGGTGATCTCAGCCGCGCCGCGGTCGGCGGCTTCGTCGAGGTCGCCTTGCTGGAGACCTAACTCGGCCAGATTGGTAGGCACCCCGCTGGCCTTGGCCAGATCCCAGATGCCACCGGGCGCATCATCGGCAGCGACGCCCAGCGCGGCAGCCAAGCGCGGTAGTTGGTCGGCGATGGCCGGGGCATTGAACGCCAGCGCGTGAGGAAGGATCACCGAGTGGGTGTCGGCATGGATCAGGTTGAAGGCGCCGCCGAGCACATGGCAAAGCTTGTGATGCAGGCCGGTGCCGGTCTGCGCCAGTGACATACCGGCGAGACACGCCCCGTATTGCAGCGCACCCCTAGCCTCGATGTCGCCGGGGTCGCGCATCACCGTGTGAAGGCTGGTGGCGATGGCGCGTACGCCCTCAATGGCGATGGCGGACGTGATGGGGTTGGCTGCTGGCATCCAGAGGGCCTCCACCGAGTGGGCAATGGCGTTGAACGCCGACGGGCCGGTGACCGTGGGTGGCAAGGTGAGCGTGAGGATCGGGTCGTACACCACGGTCTTGGGTAGTACGTCGAGGTGGCGGCCGACCCGCTTGTGTCGGTCACCTGTCGATCCGTATATCGGCGTCATCTCGCTGCCGGCGTAGGTCGTGGGCACGGCGATGATCGGCAGTTGCGTATCGAGGGCGATGATCTTGGCTAACCCGGTGGCCGAGCCGCCGCCGACACAGACCAGAATGTCGGTCCGAGCGGCTTGCGCGGCGGCCAACGCCCGCTCGGCCAGTTCCGTTGGCACGTGTTGGATAGCTTCATTCCAACGGGCGGCTAGCCGCGAGCCGAGCGAGACAGCAATGGTGTCGCCGTAGGTCGTGGCCGACTGGTCCACGATCAAGAACACCCGTGTGCCGCCCAACCGGGCGACTTCGTCTGCGACCTGGTTGATGGCCCCGGGCGCGGAGACGACCCGCCCCGACAGCGCTTCATAGGTGAATTTCATGCAGATTCCCCAGACGCTGGTTCGCATGGACGGTCTGCGCGTTCACGGGGTCGGTATCGAGGCTCGACGGCCGCCCATCGCCGAATCCGGAGCCTGCCACGACGACTCATGACGTTGAGAATGCGCGTGGCCGACGACACAGGCAGCATGTTTAGGCTGCCCGGAGGGCGTTGAGGGTGGCGATTTCGTGTGCGGTTGGTTCGGCGGTGACGCCGCAATCGTTGCTGAACAGCAGCGGCCAGCCGGTGGCTTGGACTGCCTGCTCACGACTCACGCCAGGATGCAGCGCAGTCATGATCAGCTCGCAGGTGACCGGGTCGGGGCGCATGATGCCCAGGTCGGTGACGACCAGTTGCACGCCTCCGCCTCGAAGCCCGAGGCGCTCTCGATGGCCCGGCCCGTCACCGAAGCCGATGGACGAGCGAAAATCGACCTTGGGCACGAACGCCCGCCGTGATTGACGCATGATGACGTATACCGCGCCTGCCGACGCCGCGATTTCGGGCGCACCGCCCGCGCCCGGTAGACGGGTCTTGGGCTTGTCGTACGGGCCGATGACCGTCGAGTTGATGTTGCCGTAGATGTCGAGTTGCGCGCCGCCGAGGAACCCGACGTTCACCCGTCCGGCCTGCAACCAGTAGGTGAAAATCTCGGGCACACTGACAACGGCATCGGAGGTTTCGCCCAGCTCACCATCGCCGATCGACAACGGCAGTCGGGTCGGCTTGGATCCAATGCAGCCCGATTCGTAGATCAAGACGCAGTCGGGCGCATGCAGTCGCCGGGCCAGGTTGGCGGCGGTGGAAGGCAGGCCGATACCGACGAAGCACACGGTCTCATTGTCGAGGGCGCGGGCGGCGTTGACGATCATCACGTCGTCGGTGGAGTACTCAGCCATGTTCGGGCTCCTGATCGAGGCCGACGCTGCGGCGGTATTGGGCGAAGTCGGCGGTGCCGCGGATATGGGTGTCGATCCACGCGGTAAACGTATCCCGGTCGGCCGAGATGGCATCCCATGCCTTATAGAAGGCGTTGTCGCGCTCACTGAATCCCATGGCGAAACTCGGATGCGCGCCACCGGGAATGTGGCACACGGCCGAGACGACCCAGTTGGGCAGCACCACGGCGCCGGGCACGGCAGGCAACGCATCGACGATTTCCTCGACGGTGACGATCGAGCGTCGAGCCGCTAGGACGGCCTCTTTTTGCACGCCTACGAGACCGCAGATCTGCACGTTGCCGACTCGGTCCGCCCGCTGGGCGTGGATGACGGTGACGTCAGGATTCAACGCTGGTACCCCGCACAGTGTCTCGCCCGTGAAGGGGCACTCGATCATACGGATGGCGTGGGCGGTGGTGGTCATGAGATCGGTACCGACGTAGCCGCGCAAAACGCCGAACGGCAGCCCCGACGCCCCGGCGGCATAGCGAGTGGCCATACCGGCGTGACTGTGTTCTTCGATCTCGAGTGCGTGCGGCCAGCCCTTTTCCACTGCGTCGCGGAACCGCTGCAGTGAACCGACGCCGGGATTTCCTCCCCAGGAGAACACCAGTTTGCGGGCGCATCCAGCCCCGATCAACCAGTCATAGGCCATGTCGGGCGTCATGCGCACCAGGGTGAGATCACGTCGGCCCTGCCGGATTATCTCTTGCGCCGCGGCGTGGGGGATGAGGTGAGTGAACCCCTCAAGGGCGATGGTGTCACCATCGTGTATGTGGGCCGCCACCGCCTCTTGAAGCGTACAAAGCACAGCGCGACTCATGCATTCACCTTCGGGTCGTCAAGGTTACCTCCGCGTTACTGAGCGCTGAATTGTCGTGTGAGGACAACCGGCCGCACCAAAACGCGGAGGTACGCAAGGATGGGGCTAGAACTGGACGGGTGTGACGGGGGCTTTGCCGGTGCGGATGAGTTCGGGCAGGTCTCCCGACGCGTTCTCCCACACCAACAGCATCGAGCGCTTGGGGGAATAGCCCTGGTGGCGGATGTCGCCGGGCATAGCGGCGATGTCGCCGGCCTTCATGGTGACAGTGGCCCGCTTGGCGCCGGTGTCACGGTCTTGGACGTCCCACACGATCTCATCGGACATCTGCATGAACCACTCGACCCGGTCGTTGCCGTGGATGACGGGAAGGATGTATTCCTCCGATGTCGGGCAGTACAGGCTGGCCTTGCACTGCGAAACCACCGAGGGATTCCACGTGACATCTGATCGGCTGATGTAGGCGAACAGGTTGAAGCCGGCCACCTCGTTCTCGAAGCCGGGCTCGACCTCGACGATAGGCTCGGTCTGGGGCACGTCGGCGAACATGCGGTTGACCGGGTGTGTCTCATCGGTACGGATTTGCTCGTCGTCGGGCAGGCTCACCATACGGTTGGCGGCGACGCGACGCCGGGTGACGGCCGAGGTATTCGAGCCAACCTTTACGCCGAAGGGCTTGCCCGTCTCGGCCGGGCTGGCGAACGGGTCGAACTCGGCAATGGTCCAGTCATCGACCATGGCCATGAATGTCTCGCGGATCTGATCGGACGGGAAGTTCTCGAGGTGATCGAGTTCAGCCTTGCGATAGGAATCGTTGAAGCGGCCACCGAACAGGTCGACGGTGCCGTAGTGGTTCACGGTGCCGACCACGGCGTCGAAGTTGACGGTGCCGTAGAAGAAATCCCAGGCGATGTCGCGCTGCAGAGCGCGCAGGAAGGTGTCGACGCTCATCACATGGCTGCCAGTGGGCCAACCGATGTGCACGAAGAACTCGTCACGGCGGAAGGTGAAGCCGCCAAGGCTGAATTGGCGGTAGCCCTCACGACCGGGCTCGGTGGACTGGACGGTGTAGGTATCGGTCATTTTCGCGGTCCTAATCGTTCGTGTCGGCTACGAGAGACAAATCTCGGCCCACCGCTGAATGGTGTCGTCGCCGAGGATGGTTTGAAGGATGATGACGCTCGGCGCATCGGCCGAGAAGCGGTAGGCGGAACCCTTGGGCAGCAGCACCATGTGGCCTTGACCAGCCGTGACCCGACCCATCTTCGGCCCGACCGGTTCGCCCGGTACCGCCACGGAGCCCTCGTGACCGGAGGCGGCCAGGGGTGTGTCGAGTTTGACCAAGTCGGTGACGACGATGCCGTCCATCACGAGGGCGAACTCGTCGTGGTCGCAGGTGCGCCAACCAGAAACGCCTTCGGCCCGGATGACTTCGAGCACGTACTCCATGTTCTTGCCGACCGCGATCTTTTCCCAGGGCTGGGCGCCGGATGCGACTTCGAAGATGTTGGAAAAGACGTAATTCTTGGGGTCGTCATCGACGATCTCGATGCGGCCCTTCTCGTAATTGTCCAGTGAACCGAACACGGTTGTGTACTCCACCAAGCCCCCTTTGTGCAGGTGATGGCCGCTCAATGTTCGCTCTACGAACTATTGTGCGACTGTCGAACATTCTAGATCGCGAAACTTCCTTGTCAAACATCAGCGAATCCTTGCCGGTGTTCGCTCTACGAACTATTGTGCGGCTAGCGAACATCGTTAGGGGGCTGGCCGATGACGAACGTGGTGGCCGATTCGGGCGAGTTCATCCAGTCGCTCGAACGGGGCCTGGCGGTACTCAGCTCGTTCAGTACGGCTCACCCTCGCCTCACCCTGAGCCAGGCCGCGCAGCTCACCGGATTGTCCAGAGCCACATCTCGGCGCATTCTGCATACCTTCATGGCGCTCGGGTACGTGCGTAGCGATGGCAAATATTTCGAGCCGACCCCGAAGGTGCTCGACCTCGGCTACGCGTACCTTTCATCGTTGCAGCTCGGTGACATTGCGCAACCGACAATGGAGGCGCTATCGGATCAGGTGCACGAATCGGTGTCCCTGGCGGTACTCGACGGTACCGAGATTGTGTACGTGGCCCGGGTGCCGACCAAGCGCATCATGTCGATCTCCTTAGCGTTGGGTTCACGGCTGCCGGCTCACTGCACGTCCATGGGCCGAGTGCTGTTGGCTGGCCTACCGCCCGATGCGCTGCGTCCGGCGCTGGACACCGGGCCGCTCACCCCTCGAACGCACCGCACCATCGTTGATCTCACCGACCTCTGCGCCATTATCGTTGGCGTTGCTTCCGATGGGTACTCGATCGTTGACCAAGAGCTTGAGGATGGCGTGCGTTCGATCGCGGTACCGATCCGTGACCGGTCGGATCGGGTGGTCGCGGCGCTGAACA
The DNA here is from genome assembly GCA_043744155.1 of Acidimicrobiia bacterium. GTDB lineage: Bacteria > Actinomycetota > Acidimicrobiia > Acidimicrobiales > Ilumatobacteraceae > JANMCE01. The sequence continues at coordinate 5,593 of JAYTVF010000320.1, forward strand.
TCGGCGCGCAAGTGGGGCGAGTATCGCTCGCCGACCTCACCGGTGAGTTCTTGCCGCTGTTGCTCGGCGCCGCCGCCGAAATCTCCAGCCGCCTCGCCAAGCGCTGAGCCCACCGTGACGGTTGTGTCGGGGGATCGGATGCTGGCGATGTTGCTCGACCTGTTCGCTCGTCTGCACGAGGCGGGCCAAGCCGTGTCCCTGGTGGAAAAGGTGGACGCTACGGCCGCACTCGGCGTGCTTCCGCTGGAAAATCGCCCGGTGCTACGGGCGGCGTTGCGCGCAGCCATGGTGAAGCGAGTGGAGGATCACTCCCTGTTTGATCGCATGTTTGATCGCTGCTTTCCCTTGACGACTGGCGAGTTGTCGTTCGACGTCGGGTCACCCCCGCGAGGGCCTACCGACACCTCGGCCACCGACGACTCAGCCCTCGAGGCAACATCATCGCAGAGCAACGCGGGGCCAGATGGCGGCCAGATCACCTCAACGGCAACTCCCACGGGAGGCGGCGGGCAGGTCGCCGATCAGACGTTGCTGGCGGAGTTGGTCGATGCCTTGCAGCGCGGCGATACGGAGGCGCTGCGGCAACTGGCTGGCCGCCTCGTCGAGGCCTACGCCGGGCTCGATGGCCAGCCCAGTAGCGAACGATCCCACTATTTCCGAGTGCTACGGGCGGCCGATTTATCGAACCTGCTCACGAGGGTGATGCGTCAGATCCGCTCCGATGCCCCCGACGCCATGGCCGACCCGTTCGTGGCCAAAATGGAACTGGCCGAACAGGCGCGCCAGATCGACCACTTCCGCCGTATGATCGCCGACCAGATCCGCACCCACCTCGATGATCTGCTGATGGTGCACGGTGAGCCCCCGGCGCACCGTCGACTCGAAGATCTCGACATTGGTGAGGCATCGGTCACCGACCGGCGAGCCATGCGTGAGGCGGTGCGTCCGCTGGCCCGAAAGCTGGCCAGTCGGCTGTCGCAGCGCCGCCGGTTCCGCCACGTCGGGCGCCTCGACATGCGGCGCACGTTGCGCCATTGTCTGGCCACCGGTGGTGTGCCGATCGATGTTCGCTTTCGAGCCAAACGGGCGTCGAAGCCCGACATCGTGATGCTGTGCGATGTGTCGGGTTCGGTGGCCGAGTTCGCGCATTTCACCCTGATGCTTATGCAGGGATTGCACAGTGAAATGGCTCGGCTGCGCACCTTCGTGTTCGTCGACGGCATAGCGGATGTCACCGACATGCTCGCGACCGCCCTCGACGACTTCGACCCGCGCTACCTCGTCCATCAACCGGGTGTGGTGGTAAGCGACGGCCACAGTGACTACGGGTCGGTACTGCACCGGTTCCTCGGCGATCACGGTTCGGTCGTCACCCCGGCTACTACCTTGATCGTGACCGGTGATGCTCGCACCAACTATCGATCCGCCGGGCTGGAAGACTTCGCCACCCTGGCGGCTCGGGCCAAGCGGGTCTACTGGCTGAATCCCGAGCCGCGCGCCGATTGGGGCGACAAAGATTCCGAGATTGCCCACTTCGCGCCGTCATGCTCTGCCGTCTTTGAAGTACGCACTCTCAACGACCTCGTGAACGCCGTCGCCCTCGTCGTGTAAGGCACCTCCGCATTCGTGAAGCGTAGGACTCATAGGGGTCGATGAATCGTGGGGGCGGGCCGCCGTGCACAACGGCGACGGTCATTTCGGGTGGTGGGAATCGCGTGCCTGCCCAAAGCGGTACTATGCGACCGGGCGGTTTGGCGACCGGGGGTATGACATGAAGAGCATCGTGAATATCGTGGCCGTAGCGGTGATGGCGTTGTTCGCCGGTATCTGGATCTGGATCGACTGGCGAGTGTGGCACTTCATGGCGCCCGGCGACGGAGAACGTTTTCCGCTCTCGGTTCCCGTGATCACCGTTGCCGGGTTTCTCGGCTCGACGATCAGCACCGCGACCGCGGCTGTATTGGGTATCAAGATCGGCGGCGCGGGATGGGATGAGAGTGGAAACAAGCCGTCGATTTCCGAGCGAGTGAACTCTGCGGTGAGCGCTTCACCAGTGCTCATGACAGGGGTGCTGGTGTACTTCTTCGTCGGGTTCGTGACCCTCATCGTCTGGCTGGCCAACCCCAATGAGGCACCCGACCTTACCAATTCGTTCGCCACTGGTGTGCTCGGCTGGGCCGTCGGTGCGTTCAGTGCCGTCTTCAAAGCCGATCCGCCCCCGGGTGGCGGTGGTGCTGCTCGAGTCGGCGTCGCGCGGGCCGATTCGGCGGCCGCATCCGGCGGTGCCTGGCCCGCGCCGACTCATGACTCGTCTGAGCTGAGAGGTCGCGAATGATCCCTTGATTGACCGCGGCAATCGGTTCGTCGAATGCCGAGGCCGCCACGAGGGCGGCGGGGCATGACGAACACGGCGACTCCGAGCAAGCGTGGCAACGGGCGAAACCGCCGGCCGACCGCTTGTGGCCGGTGAGTCGGTGCCTGCGTCCGAGGCGACCATCGGGTGCCACGGCCCGGGAAGGCAAGCCGAGCCAGCACCCATGCGATCGGCATGGCTACGACCGACGGCAAGACCACCCCGGATCAGCTGCGAAAAGCGTGTCGCCCCCATCCCTGCACGGGGATGTTCTGGCTCGGAAGCACTTGATGCTGCAGCGCGAACATCGAGGCGGCGGCACGGTCGATATGGCGGGTGAAAGCCAACGAACCAGTCAGAATCGGGCGCAGCAAATCCTTGTCCTGGGTGCGGGCCGGACCGTATTCGTGCTCGACGATCAATGGTGTGGTAGCCGGGTCGAGGTCGAGCAGCTCTCGTACGGCCAATTGGTGATCCAGCCAGTCGACGGTGCGGTTCTGCAAGTAGCCCAGCGGATCGTGGCGGGCGGTGCCGGGCAACTCGTGCTCGCACAGAACGGTCTGCTTCTTCCATGCGTTGCCGGCATCGGCGGGGTTGGACGACCGTTGACCGTCGATCCAATCGCCGCGTTCCACCGTCTGACCGCCATATCCCCATGCCGCCGTGCCCCGGGCGTTGATGACCTGCCCCTTTACGTGGAGGCCGGCGATCAGGAAGTTGTAGCCCTCGTCTTTCAGATATTGGAAGATCGAGCGGGTGTCTTGTCCCATCAAGATGGCGTGTGACGGGTCGTAGTGGATGCGGAACTGGTCCCCGACGCCATGTCGCGCGGCGATGCGATGCAGCGCGATCCACAGACCCGGCGCATACCCGATGTTGTTGTGGAAGTTGTCGCCCGTGGTCCAGCCCGGCATCGGGCACTGCTCGATGCGCACCTGTAATCCCCGGTCCTTTGCCGCTTGCAGAAGTGGGATGAATGACTGCTCGAAGTCGAGCAAATTCTGATCCATCGACAGTGACTGGTTCCGCCCGACGAAACCGGTGACGGCGGGGACGTTCAGCAACACCGCGGCATCCATGGCCCGAATCATGAACTCGTGCTTGGCGGCGCGTATGGGCGGGTCGTCGTGCAGCATGTTGTCGAAATAGCCGATGTCGGCGATGCTCACGCCACTGTTGGCGACGGCGGCCTGCACCCGGCGGGCTCGCGCGTTGTCGAAGGGCTGCCGCAGGTCGAGCGTGTTGGCGACCGGATCGAGCAGTGCTTCGGCCGGTACATCAGCGAGCGAGGGATGTATCGCCGCCGACAACTCGATGCAGTCAGCACCCAATGTGGCCGCGTACTCGAGCCACTCCTCGACGGCGAGGTCTGGGTCGGCGTCACGCAGGTCTCGCGGGGTCAGCTCTTGTAGAGCAGCCGTCAGCACCCCGACGGGCAGAAACGTTGGCGCAAATTCAGCGGGCTCGGTCACACCTCGACTGTAGAAGACCGGGCCGCGGCTCGAGCAGTTGCCTGCTCGTAGCTACGCCTGTCGCAGCGCCGTTCAGCGCGCCTTGCCTGCTCGTAGCTCCGCCTGTCGTAGCTCCGCCTGTCGTAGCGCCGGGCGGGATTCACACAACCTCGGTGGGAAAAGCACACAACCCACCCGAGGGTCGGGCCAATTGCGGGCATTCTGAGGCGGGTTGTGTGCACTGCGGTGCCAGGTTGTGTGCATCGCGGGTTGTGTGCACTGCGGTGCCGGGTTGTGTGCATCGCGGGTTGCGTCAAAGATGCCGAGTTATCCTGCCCGTTCAGCGTGATGCGGGGCTGCTGACGGCCGCAGGTTTACTCGCCGGTTTGGCCATCGACCGCTTCACGTAGCAGGTCGGCGTGCCCGTTGTGGCGGGCGTATTCCTCGATCATGTGCACCAGAATCCAACGCAGGCTTGGTGCCCGACCGTCTGGCCAGGTGCGTCGAGCGAGCCGCCCGAGCCCGCCCTCGGCGAGAGCATCATTGATGAGGGATCGCGAATTCGAGACGGCGTCCTGCCACAGGGTCAGCAGGTCATCGGGCGAGTCGTCGAGTGCGGAATGCCACTCCCAGTCACGGTCGGCCTTCCAGTCGACCGTGTCCCACGGAGCCTGAGGGTCATGGCCATGCAACCGCTGCGAGAACCAATACGCTTCGACATACGCCATGTGTTTGAGGATGCCGCCGAGGGTCATCGACGACACGCCTACGGTGGTTCGCAGGGCGGCTGAGTTGAGGCCGGTGGCCTTCCAACCGAGTGTGGCGCGCTGATAATCGAGGAAGCCCGCCAGGGTGCCGAACTCGTCAGCGGCCAACGGCGGCTCGGGCCGACCATGGTCATCAACGTCGGTCATCGCATGATCCGTTCATAGCGAAAGTCTGGTGCCCCAGCGGCAGGTGCACAAGGTGGGCTGACAACTGATGGACTTGCGTTCCCGACGAGTGCCTCCGGCCGAGTCTGTTTCGTCATCGCTCCGACCCATGCCGGCGCGGTCACTCTTGGCTTCCAACACGGTCCGACCCCCTGAGCCGGAGACGCAGCAGGCTCGACAGGTCGAGACGTCAGTCGTGCCCGCCGACGTTGCGTTGTTCCGCATCAGAGCGGCGCGAGCTTGACTCCGGGACATTCGGGCGACGTGCCAATGTCGGGCCGCTAGCCTTGGGATGATGATGCCGCCAGTGCATATTCGACGGGCGACGACGGCCGACGTTTCACGTTGCCATGAAATCGATCAGTTAACCGAGGTCCAGTTTGAGCAAGCGGGGCATCCCGAATTCGTGGGCGGTGGCTCAATTCCATTCGAGTTAGCCGAACGTGGAATTCAGGCGGGCGCGATGTTGGTTGCCGAACTACTCGGGCAAGTGGTCGGCTGGGCATTTCTCACACGGGATGGCGGTGAATTGTCCATCGGTCAGATCTCTGTCGACCCCGCGCATCAGCAACGAGGAATCGGAACGACGCTTCTGCGTCGGGTGATCGCGGATGCGTGTCGGGCCGACGAGGCCACTGTCGTGCTCAACACCCAGGACGACGTCGCTTGGAATCGACCGTGGTACGAACGGTTTGGTTTCGAAGTGATCCCGCCTGACCACTGGACCGCTGCCATGCACGCCATTGTCGCCGAACAGACGGCCGCCGGTCTCGACTGGAGCACCCGGTTGCATATGCGACTGACCCTCAGCCGACAGCGCAGCGGATCGGCAACGTGAGGACATTGTCAGTTCGATGGTTCTGCGTACGCCCGGCGATGTCCAACATTGGATCACCAGCGTTCCCGGCCTTCGCGAACCTGCTCAAGACATGAGCGCGGATCGGTTCTTTCTCGCTGCGATGTTGCCAGAGGAGTCTGCGGCCGAGGTGATTCGGTTTCAGCCCGAGGCGACGCCACTGGTGCGGTGTACTCCGACGGATCAGCTACATCTGACGTTGCACTACATCGGTGCCGGAGATGAGTATCAGCTCGGGGAAGCATTTTCGGGATTCATCGCGCCCGCCGTTCCGCTTGTGATCGACGGTGTCGGCCGATTCGGTGGAGGCGATCAGGCGACGACATTGTGGGCGGGCGTGCATCTCGATGAGTCGCTTCGCGACCTGCATACTCAAGTTGCATCCGCCCTTGCCGTCACAGGATTTCGCCCGGAAAGCCGGCCATATCACCCGCATATCTCCCTAGCCCGGTGCCGTCAAGGCGTTGGATGCCATGTTGTCGAGGCCTTCATCCGCAACGGCGCAGACCTTCACCTCGTCACGGAGCTCAGGACGCTCGGCCTCTTTGTCAGCTCCTTCATCCACGGCGTGCCCACCTACCGCCTCGTTCTGTCTACTGGGCTCGACACATAGGTCGCGCCGCGTCGGTGCGCTCGCTCTGGATGGAACAGCCTGCAGTAGTTGCCGCGGGAGTCGTCGACGCATGGTCCGCAGGCCGGGATCCGCTTGCCTTCTGCTCGTTGCCCCACGGTCGCCCGAATTCGGCGAGCGGACTACACCCGCAGCGGCGGCATCATCGAGCCGGGAAGTCGTCCCAGGAATCGCGTAACGACAAGGTTGCCAACCGGAAGACTCAGAGGCGCGATCCAGTCGACACACCGCATTCGTATCAGTCGATTGGGCTGTCGGGTGTCATGTCCGGCGAGCGCGGGGAGAGGTCGGCGAGCTTCGTTGAGGCTGGGTGGTGGGCTTTGTAGCGTCGGGTTGGGTGAGGCTGGTGGTGGGTGGTCTGGTTGTGCAATGGGGGTGTCAGTTGCCGAGGACTTGTATGCGGGCGACTTTCATGCTGATTGGGGTGGTGATGATGATTGGGTTTAGGCGGCCGGTTGTGCCATCGGATGCGGCCCATGCTGCTGACCATTCCATTGACATTGATGCCGAGTAGGTGAGGTGGGGGGCATTGACGGAACTGTGGTCATAGATGTATCCGCATTCGCCTGGTTCGCCTTTGAATTCAAGAGATGATTGCGGGTACCGCAGGCCATCTGCTGGGAAGGGGGTGCCTGGCCCGTCGCAACGTACGGGTGGATTCCCGTCGCCTGGATCGAAGATGATGGCGATTGGGGTTACGGTGACTGTCGACCAGATTCCGGATGCTGTCGCTGTGAGCGTGAATGGTTGCCATTGGGTGCGGTCGACCCATAAGACGGTGGGCACATGGGTGTATTGCCATGGTCCGGTCTGCCCGGCGAACTGTGGGACGGGTTTGGGTAGCTGTTTGGTGACTCGGTCGCGTGCGATTGCGGTGAGTTCGGTGGTGGTGAAGATCTGGACGTAGAACACGGTGCCTCCGCTGTCACCGGGGCACGTTTTCAGGTACACGATAAATCGCGATCCGTTGATGTCTCTGACTTGCGGGACCATGAGCCCTGATCCACCAATTTCGGGGACCATCGATAACGCATACGAGCACGGATCCGCCCCGCCGCTGGTCGCAGCCCCGGTGCCAGGTGTGGAAGCCGTGGCTTGCGTCGTTACCTGGCCGTTGCTATACGACGCTGGCGAGGTCGGCTGCGGGGTGAGGTTCCTCCCGTCGACTGCCTCGACCGCGTTTGCTGGAGCCGCAAATCCCAAGAGGCCGATCGAGGTGACCAGAGCGACGATCAGGCGGAACGGGGCGGGCATTTCGGCTTTCCGATCGCAAACTCTTCGATCTCGCGGTAGTCGTCCAACTTCCATTTTCCGTCGTCGGCCAGGATCAGGCTGACCGTGCCCCGAGACCCGCCAATATCGTCGTTCAGAACGCCGACATCGGCTGGGCCGTCACCGATATAGATCTTCGAGGCTCCATCGACGTAGCAGACCGTGATCTCGGCATGGTCAAAGTCGGTCGGGAACTCAACCTTCTCGATCACCGTGTAATCAAGATCAGGATTTGGGTTCGGACGCCGCCGCGTTTTCTCCCGAATCCTTTTATCAAACGAAGCAAGGGTAAAAACCTTTGACTTGGCTGTCGCCGTGTCATCAAGATACGACCGGTCGCATCCGATCGGATCTATCGCACACAAACGAAAGCCTGCATCGTGACGCATCAAGGCCGCCGCCGCTTGGGCTCGTAGGCGATCACCGAAATTGTCGATCGTCATGGGGACCGTTGATGGCAGCGCGACTGGCATCGATGATGACGGCATCACTTCGACGGCGGTAGCCGCCACGTTTGGCACGTTGACAGTCGAACCAGCCGTTACGGCCGAAGCAGTCGTTTCGGCCGAAGCAGCCGAAGCAGCCGTTACGGCCGAAGCAGCCGAAGCAGCCGAAGCAGCGACAGCGACGGTCGCGGTCGACAACGTCGATGCCGTCGGGACTATTGGGTTATCGGGTGTGGCGCTCGTCTGGGTGGAACAACCAGCGAGAAAGGCGAGTGCCGTGAGTGTTGCGAGGGTACGCATGAAACCTCCACCGTCATGTTCAAGCGCAAACCCCACGATGGCAACAGATGACAAGCAACCCGAACCGAACCTTGACCCCACCCACACAACATCCCCCGAACGCCTGGGCCAGAAATCCCACTACCCCACCCAAACCCGATGTGCTGCGATCGGAAGTTTTGACTATCTGCTGGAACCAGGCGCACCGTCGCAGACGTCAGACACACATGGACTCCACCCGGCGGGGATTCGCGCTGCTTGGACAACGTGGTGATCCCGATGCCTGATGCGGCTCGGCCGCGTCGTTGGATCTGTTCCATAGCCATCGCCGCCCTGTTGGGTTCGGTTGTTGCAGCCCGCGGATTCGACTTTCCCACGGCAGAAGCGGCGTGCGCGATAATGGGGATCCCGACGGTTGAGGTGACCGGAGTCGTCATTGCGGCGAGCGAAACGAGTGGAGCTGGCATGCGCTCCTACAGCGTGAATCTCCGGTCGGACGATGGCGCGAACCATCACGTGGGGTTCTCCGGTCGTGATCCGAGGCAGCCCAACCTGCGGGTGGAGGATTCCTACCGGGGCATCTTGCCCGTAGTCGGCGGGCGCTACCGGATCGTCGGCTCGCAACCCGTCGACCCCAGCGGTCCCATCGTGGTGAACGAGTGCATTCCCCGGATCGAAGTCACGAGGCTGTCCACGCCGTCCCTGACCGGTCCACCGACGGCCCCGGACTGGTTTCCAGTCCCAGCCGTCGGAATCGCAGCCATCGCTCTGATGATCGCTGGCGGCGCGTTCATGACCAGACGACGCTCGGCCCCGACCAAGCGCGATCGGGACGAGGTCAACGGCGATAGATAGGTCTCGGAAGGGCAGAACTATTCGAAGAGCCGAGAAACCACCCGCCACCTAATCGACGGCGGCCGACACAAGCGCTCGGGCGTGAAGCATGGTGGAATCCAGCACAGGAACGGTGAGGTCGCCGTCGTGCAGCACCATGCTGTGCTCCGTGCAGGCGAGCACGACGGCCTGCGCGCCGCGGGCGATCACGCTTTCGCAGATCGTGCGGAAGTCGAACCGGCATGTGTCCGTCACGACGTCACGAATCAGTTCATCGAACGTGTGCGCCTGAATCACCGCTTGATCATCAGTCGATGGCACCAGCACCTCGACGCCCGAGGCGGCCATTGTCGGCGGATACAAATCCGGCGACGACATCGTGTACGCCGTACCGATAAGACCGATCCGCCGCACCCCGAGTCGCAAGCATTCGTCCCGTACCACCTCGACAATGTGGACGACGCGGGCGGGCGCGGCCGCCTCCACTACTTGCGGCGCGACGAGATGCATCGTGTTGGCGCCAATGCCGATGATCTCGGCGCCGGCGACGCGGAGCGAGCGAGCGCCCCTGGCCAAGATCTCCCCGGCCTCATGCCACCTACCAGCCCGCTGCAACTCGGTGATGAGGGCGAAGTCTTCCTGCCAGAGCACCAGGCGAGCGCAATGCTCCCCTCCCATCCGCTGGGCCACCTCTGCATTGATCAACTCGTAGTAGTGCCCCGTCGACACCCACGACATCCCACCCAACAACCCAATGACTCGCACCCGAACGACTCTATGCAGACATCGCCCCGCCAGCCCATTACAAATTCGCCGTCGACCCCCTGGCATGAGCAACGTACACCTACGACCCGACTGCGTTTGTCAGCCTGACCGGCCTGACCGGCCTGACCGGCCTGACCAGCCCGACCGGCCTGACCAGCCTGACCGGCCTGACCAGGCCGACCAGCGAAAGCACACAACCTGCCCCGAACATGGGCACATGCCGCCCGTCACGACCGATTTCCGCAGGGTTGTGTGCTTTTCACCCCGACGTTGTGTGCACCGGCCAATCCACCCCAAAGGTTGGCAACGTGTAGCCAGTCGCCGAACAGACGGCCGCCGGTCTGTGTGCCTGCCTGCCACGCGTCGAGCAGCGAAACGTCGTGACCTCCGGCGAACACAGCCCCGACCCAGTGCACGACCGCACCCGAGTTGCGGCGTACGAAACACCATCGGTCCAAACGATCGAGCGCGACATCCCGAGCGGCATCGTTTCGGTCGGATCAGTAAATCGCTGGCGTACGTGACGGGTGAGATCGGCGCACCCTTGTTCCGCCTCTCCGCTGCGGTTGCCTCCTCAACGCAGGTGACCCCACGCACCCAACCGACGTGGACGCCAAGCTTGAACTCACACGAACTGCCGCAACTGCGTTAGGGACTGGGTTAGGTGACCACCGAAATCAGATCGAAGTTCATCTGCCGGCCAGCGCGCGGCCGAGGTCCGTTTGCCGAAATCGCCGAGCCGAAATCACCGCCATCAGGCCAAGAATCACGCTGGTCGTCGCCACGACCGCCAACGCCGGGATCGACCCTCCGGCCACGGCCACCATCGCGACGAACCCGATTGCCGCAATCCGCACCCACGAGACGCGCCGCGACACCTGAAACTGAAGGTTCAACAATCCGCCGACGAAAAGCACGACCGAGCCCAGCAGCATCATTCGGTCTGGCGTCGCGAGATGGCCCTTCGGATTCTGCACGAGATGCTTTGCCACTACCGCATAGGAGATCACACCGCACACGATCGGGAAGTGACCGAAGCTGAACAGATTCCGGGCCATCTGGCCGCGACTGCTTGTGCCCGGGTGAGCCAAGGTGTGTTCAACGACTCGCGGCACATAGGCGAAGTACGACCACCACAGCACGCAAGCCACGCCCACTGCGGCGATCACGGCAGCCAGGGTCGGACCATCCATGCCCGAACCCTCGGCCGTTGCAGCGGCGGTCGCACCGATCGCAACCAACACCTCTCCGAGGGAGATGATCACGAAGAGCGAGTGTCGTTCGGCGAAATGCACCGGGTCGATCGACCACTCCGCACGAGACCGTCCACCCATCA
>JAYTVF010000321.1:0-16615 GCA_043744155.1 Acidimicrobiia bacterium
GCGCTGAGAAGAGTCGGCACAAAGGCCAACAGGGCCAGCAAAATTCCACCGAATCGGCCGATCGGGCCACGGTCGACGTTACGGGATGACGACGGCGTAGAGGCCATACAGCACCGACAATCCAAACAGCGCGGCACCGCATAACGCCATGAGTAGCATCCACAGGTCGTTATTCCATCGCTTCGGCCAGGCGACGACCACGGCAATGATCATGGGGAACGCCGTGTACACGAAGCGAGGTCGGGCGGTGACTGTCTCGGGCAGCAGCATGATGAGCGAGATAGCGAGGCTATAAACAGTGGCGGTGGCCGGCAGTCGGGCCCGCCACAGGGCGGCCAAACCAATCATCAGGCTCAGTAGCGACAGCACGGTGATCACGTTTGAAGGCGACGAGAGGGGATGAAGGAAGAACTGGCCGACCCGGCGAATGGCAGTGGCACCAAAGCTAAAGCCTTCGCCCCAGGCCTCGGATTGCACCCGGAACCACACCTTGGGCTCGTGCGCCTTCCAACCGATGTAGAGCTGCACGGCCACGAGCCCGATTGGAGCCATCAGCGGCGTGATGAGACTCCGCCAGGTGCGGTGGGCCCGGATGAGCAAAAGAGCGCCGCAGCCGTAAGCGATCACGAGGGCCACCCCGTTCGGCCGGCTGGCCGTGGCGGCGGCCGCCAGCAGCCCGGCCATCACATATCGGTGACGGTGCCATGCCAGCATCGAGAGTGCAGCGAGCAGCAAGAAGATAGCTTCGCTATAGGCGAAGGTGAGCACATAACTGCCCGGAAAAAGGGCGGCGAGCATCATGGTGCGCTTGGCGACACTGGGTCCGCGCCAGTCGATGGCGAGTCGGCCAATGGCGACGATCAACAGCGCCCCGACGATGACGTTCAATACGAGGGCGCCAGACGCGTCTCCGCCGGGCAAGATCCGGTCGAACGCTCGTGCCAGAAGGGGAAAAACCGGGAAGAACGCCGCACGTGCCTCAGGCTGCAGGTACGTAATGTGGGTCGGAACCGAGCTCGGGTAGCCGTCGCGGACGAGCGAGATGTACCACTGTCCATCCCACGATGAGAGTGCCTCGAGAATGCCGTCGGCGGCCGACTTCGGACGTACGCCACATTGGGTCAGCTCGCGAAATTCACATTCGGTCACGGCTGCAACCTTGGCCGCTGACACCGCAGCGGCACCGGCGACGACAATGATCCGTGACATCGCATAGGTCACCAACCCCCACCCGAGCGCGCCACGCCAGGTGTCTTCGCCCCCCTCGGTTGATGTCAAGAGAGCAGACCTTACCATCTGGTCATAGATTGGATTGGCTGGCGCGGCCCGAATTTGGGGGCGCTCCAGCCATCACGAAGCAACAATTCCACCACTCGCCCTCGCTGACCGGCGTACGGCTCGAGCAGTTCGACCATGCGCGCGTCGGTGCCTCGCGGTTCGCCGGCTAGGGCGTAGGAGACGATGTTCTTCATATGGAAGTCGCCCACCAGAACAGCATCAGGATCGCCCATGGCCGCGGACATGGTGACCGCGGACGTCCAGGCACCGACACCTCGAAACGCCTCAAGGCGCGAGTATCCGGCCGGGATTGGCATATCAGCCACCTCATGTACCCGGTTCACCCGTCGACACAGCATAACGATGGTGTCGGCTCGGCTCCGCTCGATACCTAGCCGATGATATTGCCACGAGGGCATGAGCGACAGCACCACCGGGTCTGGCGGCAGTAGCAGGGGCTGCGGGCCGGGGGCTGACTCCGATGAGAGTCGGCACAGCGCCGACCATTGGCGCACCGCCTCCAGGCTGGTCACCCGCTGGCCGAGGACGGCCGCGATGAGTGCGGGCAAGACCAAGCCGCTGGCCGACATGGTCGGCAATGCGCAGCGACGAAGGGCGTCCCGCACGGCATCGTGGGCAGGCTTGACGGTAGGTATCGTGTCGAGGGTGCCGAGCAGACCATCCACACGCCGCAGCAGCCAGGCACCGCCCGCCCCGTAGACGCTCGCGGTAATACCACTCTGCGTGAGCGAGATGTGTACCGTGCCCGGGCCATCGGGTGTACGGGCGGCTCGCCAGAAATCTGACGCGCTCAGCGAGGTGGTGGGGTCATAGGTGCCGGTTCGATGGCGCCGCAAGAGGGGGCGCAGGTCGGTGGTCGGCTGATCGACGGCGAACGGCAACGTCTTGCTAGTCAGCGGTCGACTGCAGCCCGACCGGATGGTGGCAGGCCACAAAGTGCTCCCGGCCGACGTTGCGAAGTTGTGGCTCTTGCTCGGCGCAGACCGCATCGGCATACGGGCAGCGGGTACGAAAGCGGCACCCTGACGGCGGCGCAACAGGGGAGGGGATCTCGCCTTTGAGCCGGTCGATGTTCGACGGCCGCACGGTGGGATCCGGCACGGGGATGGCCTTCAACAGGGCATCGGTGTAGGGATGGCGAGGTGCCCGGTAGAGATCATCAGACGGGCCGATCTCACACATTTTGCCCAGGTACATCACGGCTACACGGTCACTGACGTTCTTCACGACGGCCAAGTCGTGGGCGATGAAGACCAGCGTGAGACCATATCGCTGCTTCAGGTCTTCGAGCAGGTTGAGTACCTGAGCCTGCACCGAGACGTCGAGCGCAGACACCGGTTCATCGCAGATGATGAGACGTGGGTCGAGAACCAGCGCCCGGGCGATGCAAATGCGCTGGCATTGGCCGCCGGAGAACTGATGCGGTCGGCGGTCGCCGGCCTGGTCGGGGTCGATGCCAACCGCTTCCAGCGCGGCCCGGGCCTTGGAGATGCGCTCTTGCTTGGTACCGATTCCCCAGATGTGCAGGGGTTCCGCCACGATGTCGATGACCTTACGACGGGGATTCAGCGACGAGATCGGGTCCTGGAAGATCATCTGCACATCGGTGCGGAGCTTGCGTAAATCTTCACCGTGCAGCGCCGTGAGTTCCTTACCTTCGAACGTCACCGAGCCCCCCGTGGGTCGGGGAATCTGCATGATGGCGCGACCAGTAGTGCTCTTGCCACAACCGGATTCGCCGACGAGGCCAAGGGTCTCGCCCTTGAGCACGTCGAAGGAGATACCCGTGACGGCGTGGACCTTTTGTCCGCGCTCCTCGGTCTTGAATTCGACCAGCAGGTCTTCCACCCGCAGAATCGGGTCGGCACCTTCGTGAAGGTGGGCCTTGCCGCTGCCGGCCATATCAGTTCCCCCCTGCGGGCACAGAGGTTGGGTCGACGATTGGTTCGAAATCACTCAACACAGCCTTGTGGGCAACCGAACCGACCGGATACCAACACCGGTAGAAGTGTCCCTTCGTCTCTGACTCGACCAACGGTGGCATCTCTTCCTGGCACTTGTCCCGCGCATACGGGCAACGCGGTGCGAAGCGGCAGCCAGGCGGGGGAGTGATGAGGTTGGGCGGACGACCACCGATGATGTCAAGACGAGTATGCGCCGGATCCTCGAGTTTCGGGATGCTCTTCAGGAGCGCCTCGGTGTAAGGGTGTTTCATGTTGGCGAACAAACTTGCGGTCGGCGCTTGCTCGACGATTTGGCCGGCGTACATCACGGCGATCTCATCCGTCCGCCCCGCCACCACGCCGAGGTCATGCGTGACCAGGATCATTGCCATGTTGCGGTCCTTCTGCTGTGTCGCTAGAAGGTCGAGAATTTGGGCCTGCACCGTCACGTCGAGCGCGGTGGTGGGCTCATCGGCAAAGAGGAGGGCGGGGCCGCACGACAATGCCGTAGCGATCGTGACGCGCTGGCGCATACCGCCGCTGAGTTGGTGCGGATACTCGTTCAGCCGCCGATTCGGCTCGGGTATGCCGACGTCGGCCAGCAATCGCTCGGCGGTCTCCATGGCATCGGTTTTACTCATACCCAGGTTGCGGCGCAGCCCCTCGCCGACCTGCTTGCCGATCTTCATCACCGGGTTGAGCGAAGTCATCGGGTCTTGGAACACCATCGACATCATCTGGCCCCAGAACGCCCGCATCTCATTGCGAGACAGGCCGATGATTTCCTTGCCTTCGAGCTTCACGGAGCCGGAGCGAATCACATTCGTGCCGGGCAGCAGACCCATGATCGAGCGAGAGAGCACACTCTTGCCCGAGCCGGACTCGCCCACGATGCCCAGCGCTCGCCCGCGTTCAAGGGTGAGTGACACGCCATCCACGGCGCGAACCACACCGGCCGACGTGCGGAAGTGGGTCTTGAGGTCATCGACAGCCAAGAAAGGATTGTCGCTCATACCTTGGCATCCCTCGGGTCGATCAGCGTTCGCAAGCGATCGCCGATGAGGTTGATCGACAGCACCGTCAAGAACATGCAGGCAATGGGGATGAAACTCACATGCCAAATACCCTTGCTGACCAGCAGTTTACGGCCATCATCGATAAGGGAACCCCAACTGGGTCTCGGTCGTTCGATAGACAACCCGAGAAAGGCCAAACCGGCTTCGGCCACGATTGCCACAGCGGTGACGACCAGCGCGAACGCCGACAGGGGCAGAATCACGTTGGGAAGAATCTCGCGGAACAAGATGCGGCCGTTCTTAGCTCCGAGCGATCGGGCAGCCAACACGTACTCGCGTTGTGACACGGCCAGCGTGTTGGCATACGCGATTCGGGCAAACGCCGGTATTCCGACCACGGCGATAGCGGTGACGATGTTCCAAAGGTCGTGGCCGAGGAAGGCGATGATGGCCAACACGAGAATCAAGGCGGGGAAGGCCAGCAAGGTGTTCACGATGGTGTTCAGAACTACCTCGATCTTGCCTCGGTAGAAGCCTGCTACCAGCCCGAGTGTGCCACCGACGATCATGGCCACTAGCACGGCGACTACGCCCACCGCCAGTGCTACGCGACCGCCCCAGACCAGTCGGCTGAAGATATCTCGACCGATCTGATCGGTGCCTAACCAGAACTTCATGCTGGGTAGTTGACCGGCTTTACCCATTGTCTTGGCGTTCGGCTTCAGCCGTAAGAGCGGCACGCTCTTCAGCCATGGGGCCGTCAGCGCGAGGATTGCCACAAGGGCCACCCATGCGGTAGGAAGCCACAGGCGAAGATCGATTTTTCGCCGAGGTCGACGAGCGGGGGTCTCAGGCGCGAGTGCTGCCACGGCGAATCCTTGGATCGAGGACGGTATAGAGGAGGTCGACGATGAAGTTGGCCACGACGTAGAAAATGGTGATCACCAGCACCAGACCAAGTACCACCTGATACTCGCGCTGGAAGATCGATTCGACTAAGGCGGTTCCGACCCCGTTGATCGACATCAACTGCTCCATGATGACGGCCCCGCCGATCAAGCCCCCGACGTTGATACCAATGACGGTCAAGAGCGAGAACGACGAAGGCCGGAGCGCATGCCCAAGTAACACCCGCCACGGCTTGATGCCCTTGGCGGTAGCCATCTGGATGAAGTCCTCCTGCAGAGTGGCGGCCATCTCACTGCGCAACAGTCGTGTGTAGACCGCCGAGAGCCCGACGGCGAGGGTCAACACCGGGATTACCATCGAGCGCAGGTTCTTGCCCAGATCTTCGGTCAATCGCGTATAGCCGACACTCGGAAACCATTTGAGCTTCACGCTGAAGATGAATACCAAGATGAGCCCGAGCGCAAAGTTAGGTAGCGCCAGCATGGCGAACGATCCGCCGGTGATTAGGTTGTCCGTCGTTTTTCCCTTCCGATAGGCGCTCAGAATGCCGAGTGGAATCGAGAGCAGGATCGCAACCAACTGCGTAAGGATCATGATCTCAAGGGTGACCGGCAGCCGTTCCTTCAGGATGCGGGTCGTGCTGAGCCCACCGGCGGTAGCGCCCACTTTGTGGCCAAGGTCGCCGGTGACGGCTCCCTTGGCCCACAGTAGATATCGCATGGGGACGGCCCGATCGAGACGCAGTTCTTTACGAACCAACTCGATCTGGGCCTGACCCCCCGGCGACTTGTTGTCGTAGGCCGAACCGAGCACGTTGACCACCGGGTCACCCGGGAGCAGCAACGTGAGCATGAAGGTGACCAGCGAGACCAAAATGACGGTCATCGTGAGTACCCCGAGTTTGGTGCCGATTTTCACGGTACGGCCTTATCTTCCGTTACTTCTTCAGGTAAACGGTGGTGAGCTTGATGGCCCCAAGTGCGCTGCCTTCTGGGGTCGGCAGACCGAAGACCTTGTCGCTGCTGATGTTGCCGAACAGGTCGTACATCAGGGTGACACCGGGAAGGCCGGCGGCCAATCCTTCCTGCACCTTGTCATACGCGGCCTTGCGCTTGGCGAAGTCGGTGGTGGAATTTCCTTCCACGTACGCTTTGTCCACGTCCGGGCTGGAGAAGAACACCAGGTTGGCCTTGTCGTCGGTGGTGTAGCTGGAACGGGTCTGGTCCGGTTCGGCGAACTGGTTGGTGCGGAAACAACCGACCTGATAGTCACCGACCTTGCTGAAGATTCGCCCGACGTAGGCGCCTTGATCCTGCGACTTCAGCGTCACCTTGATGCCGACTGCCTCCCACTGCTGCTTGAGCAGGTCCATGAAGCTGTTGGCCTCGGGTGTGGGGATGCACTCGGCCACGATTTCAATCGGCTTGCCGTACTCCTTCACCAGGGCCTTGGCCTTGGCCAGATCAAACTTGGGGTAGTTCACGTCCTTCTTCAGGAACGGCGAGTTCAGCGCAAAGATGGAGTAGGACGGCACGCGGGCGCCGTCATAGACCAACTGGTTGATGGTGTCTCGGTCAATGGCGTAGGCCAAGGCCTGGCGTACCTTGAGATCGTCGAGGGGTGCCTTCTTGTTGTTGAACATCAACGTGGTGGATGACGAGCCGGTCACCCGTTGCACCTTCAGTTTGGCCTTTTCGGCCGCAACGACGGTCGTGGTGTCGGCGGTCTGCAACAGGTCGAACTCACCGTTTTGCAGCGCCTGGAGGCGCTTTTGGGTGTCGGGCACCCCCTTGAAACTGATCTTGTCGAGGTACGGCAGCTGCGTGCCCTGATCATCCTTCTTCCAATAGTTCGGGTTCTTCTCGACGATTACTTCGCCGCCGGCCTCGAACTTGGTGATCTTGAAGGGGCCGGTGCCAACCGGGTTCAGGCCGAAGGCAACGGGATCTTTGGCCACCGCGGTAGGGGAGGGGATAAAGCCCATGGCTGTGGTCAGATCGTTGACGAATCCGATGCTGGGCTTGGCCAGGGTAAACAAGACAGTGGAGTCGTCCTTCTTGGACGGCACTTCGTCCGCGGCGGAGTTCTGCCACGGGCTCTTGGTGGCCGGATCGGCCATGTGCTTCCAGTGGGCGACGACAGCGTCGGCGTTCAGATCGGTACCGTCATGAAACTTCACGCCCTTTCGCAAGACCACGGTCCACGTCTTCAAGTCGTCAGAGGCAGTGACACTCTCGGCCAGATACGGCACGAACTTGTTGTCCTTGTCGAAGGCCACCAGCGGGTCATAGACGGAGAGTGCCACATCTTTGTCGGCGGGCTGGGCTAAGGACTGGGCGGGGTCGAGGGTGGAAATACCCGACTCGAGGGCCACGCGGAGGGTGCCGCCGACGGTGGGCTTCTCAGCCGGAGCAGCGGCAGTGGTGGTCACGGCGGCGGTAGTGACGGCGACTTGAGCCGTGGTAACCACGGGTGCGGGCGTGGTCGGGGCTGCGCTAGCTGCTGTGGTCGGGCCAGCGGTTGTGGCCGTGGTCGTAGCTGCGCCAGCCGCCGTGGTCGGCGTGGTCGCCGTCTTGCCGCTGCTGCCGCATGCTGCAGCCACGAAGGCGAGGCTCAAAAAACCGGCAGCAAATTTGCTTCGCCGGTTTGAGACGATTGAACAGTGATACGTCATATTTCCCCCTTTGTAAGGGAGGCGTTGACGCCCCCCAACGTCTTGGATCCCGCTTCGACCGCCTGGTCTTTGCGAGGAGTACATCAGACTAACCTGTGACTCCCGCCACAAGTGTTACATGAATACCGACCGGTAACAATTCGTCAACTTTCAGACCTTTCGCCGGCGCCGACATAGGATCGCGCTCATGGCGACAGGGCCGAGCGAGGCGATCGGTGTCGCTCACAATGAGGCAGTCCAGACAAACAGGGAAACCTACCTCGACCCGGCCACCGGATTTCAGGTGTGGACGAGCGCCGCGCTGCTGGCCCGTGGAACGTGCTGCCAAAACACCTGCCGCCACTGTCCGTACGACAACAAGACGTCAACCGCATAGCCTCACTGGCCATGCTCGAAGAACTGCTCGTTCCCAAGGGTCGCAAGGTGCGACTCGACACGCTGCCAACCAACTCGATGCTCGGATTGGTCGACAAGGCTGATGGCCAGGCGCAACTCGCCAAGTTGCGGGCAGACACGGGCGAGTTGCAGTTCACGCTCAACGCTGAGGCCACGCGCGCCATGCTGGTAGTTATCCAAGCAATGGACGCCGGCGGCAAGGACGGAACCATCCGAAAGCTCGGCCCCGCGCTCAACCCGGCCGGCGTTCGCATCGCCCCATTCAAAGTGCCTGCGGGTCGCGAGGTGCAGCAGGACTACCTCTGGCGTATCCACGCCCAGTGCCCGGCCAAGGGAGAAATAGTCGTCTTCAACCGCAGCCACTACGAGGACGTCGTGGTCGTGCGCGTGAAGAACCTCGTGCCGCAACAACGTTGGAGCAAGCGATTCCAGCACATCATGAATTTTGAGCAACAGCTGGTTGATGAAGGCACCGAGGTCGTGAAGATCTTCCTGCATGTATCGAAGGAAGAACAGCGGATTCGCCAACAAGAACGTATTGATATCCCTGAGAAAAACTGGAAGTTCCGGCTCGGCGATCTCGACGACCGAGCCCACTGGGACGACTTCCAACTGGCCTACAGCGACGCCATCAGCAAGACCTCGACTGCGGCAGCTCCGTGGTACGTCGTGCCCGCCGATCGCAAATGGGTACGCGATGTCGCTGTTGCCACCATCCTGCGGCACCATCTCCGTCGCATCGATCCGCACTATCCAACCAATGCCGACGTCACCCCCGGATTGACGGTGGTCTGATGGAGCATCAGCGCATCTCTTCGGGATCCCCATGGGAACTCATCATCGGCTACAGCCGGGCAGTCCGCGTCGGCAACCAGGTATGGGTGTCGGGCACCGCCCCGGTCTGGCCCGACGGCTCGATCGACCCCGATGCCGGACAGCAAGCCCGTCACGCCTTCGACACCATTCACCACGCGCTGATCGAGGCCGGTGGTTCGTTGCATGACGTCGTGCGCACCCGCATCTATCTCACGAGCGCGACCGACTTCGAGGCGGTCAGCGCCGTGCATGGCGAGCTGTTCGCCGAGACCAGGCCAGCCAATACCACGGTCATCGTGGCCGCGTTGCTGAACCCCGAGTGGAAGGTGGAGATCGAAGTCGACGCCGTCATCGCCAGTCGAGACCGCGTCGGAGGCTGACGGATTCCGGGAGCGCAGGCCCCGGACGGCTAATCTGCTCGCCGTGTCAGAACCACGTGAATGCCTCGACTGGAAGACCTTTGGCGAGGCAACCAGAGATCTCGCCAAGCAGATTGCCGACGACGGGTTCGAGCCCGACATGATTCTGGCGATTGCCCGTGGCGGGCTGTTGGTCGCGGGTGCGCTCGGGTATGCGCTCGGCGTGAAGAACCTCTACACGATGAACGTCGAGTTCTACACCGGCATCGATGAGCGGCTCGAGGTTCCAATGATTCTGCCGCCCGTTCCCGATCTCAGCCTGCTGGTCGACGCCAAGGTGCTGATCGCTGACGACGTGGCCGATACGGGCAGGACGCTGACGTTGATCAACGGTTTCTGCCACGGCAAGGTAGGCGAACTTCGGGCCGCCGTGCTCTACGAGAAGCCCTGGAATACCGTGCCGGTCAGCTATATCTGGAAGAAGACCGACCGCTGGATCGAGTTCCCCTGGAGCAGTCTTCCCCCCGTGGCTGGTCACGGGGTAGCTGAGGCCTGAGCCGTACGGTCGCCGCTCGATCGGCCTCGACGCAGCCGAATCGTCTCGTATGGTGGCGGAGGCGCCCGAGGTCAGGAGGAGGCCAGCACCGTGTGCGCGGCGTTCCGGCCGCTGGCTCCCCAGACGCCCGCGCCGGGGAACGTCGCGGCCCCGGTGAGGTACAAACCCTTCACCGGTGTTTGATAGCGGGTCAGTTCGGGATCTTTGCCAACCAGCGCCGCCAGCGGCCCGCCGGCGAAACTTGTCGCATGGCCGCGAGGCAGATGAAAGTCGGTCTCATAGATGTCCGGCGTCATGGCCCGCATGCGGCGCACGCTGCGTGCCCATCCGGGCTGCACCATCGATTGGAACACACTCAGCCATCGGGCCGGCTCCTGCGAATCCCACCAGCCCCCTCGGAGGGCGTAGGGGGTGTAGATAACCTCGAGGCTCAGGATATGGCCGCCGTCGGCACCCGGTACACGCATAGTTGGGTCAAGCACCGAAGGCGTATTGACGATGAAGTTCGGCCGATCAGCGACCCTACCCTTGGCCTTGTCGAGCCAGGCCTGATGCATGGCGGCCAGAGGCGCCCCAATCACAGCCGAAGGAACCGAGGGGTCGATGCCCAGTCGCTCGGCCAGCGCGTAGTCAACCTGGCGGTAACGCGGCAACTCGCCGATGACGGCGTCGATCTTGCTCTCGTAGCCATCTTGCACTGGTCGGGATCGCCAACGCTCGACCATCGGTTGCGCCGCTGCCGGCGGGTTCTTTAACCAGCCGACGAAGGTGGCATGCGGATCGCACGCCGACACGACTACCGGAGCGGTGATGATTGTGCCGTCGTCAAGCTCCACGCCGCGAGTGGCCGTACCTTCGCACAGGATGCCCGCCACGCGGCTCGATGGGCGCGCCGTGCCACCCGCAGCGCAAAAGGCCGCGAGGACGGCATCGGGCAACGCACCACTGCCGCCAACTGGGCGCCCAACGTTTCCGGCGTGTTCCATGGCGTATGTGATGGCCCCCAGGCCGGTTCCGGGGGTCTCGGGTGAGAGTCCCCATACCCCCGGCCCCATGGCGATGCCGGGGGAGAGCAGGCCTTGCGCCCTGAAGTACGACCTCATCACATCGCCAACACTCAGCCTCGACCACTTCAAAAGGTTGGTGACTCCACGCCCCTTCCGCCGGGCGACATGTCGCACCAGTGAACCGGGACGGGGCGTTTCGTTGGCGATATCGCGGATGAGCCGAGCGATGGGCAGGGCGTCTTTCACGTAGCGTCGATAGCCCTCGACCTCGCCAGGATAGGTGTAGCGCAGCGCATCGATGGTGCGTTCAATGTCGTGAAAGAGAAACCATCCGGGACGATCGTCGTGCGCCATGCTGAGCCAACCGGGACTGACATCGAGGTAGCGCAACCCGTGAGCGGCGAGGCCGAGCTCCTCCATGATCGGAGTCGAGCGGAAGACCCGATGGTCACAGTTGCAGATATTCACCCGGGCGTTTCCCAGGGCAGTAACCGTGGAGGCGCAGCCGCCCATTTCGTGACGAGCCTCGAGCAGCAGGGTTCGCCGACCAGCGCGAGCCAAATAGGCGGCGCAGATCAGGCCGTTGTGGCCGGCACCGATCACGATGGCGTCGAAATCGGCGGCGGTAGGCGTTCGAGACATCGGACCGAGTGTGGCACAGGTTCAGCCTGGTTCGACGACTGCTCCCGCTCGCACGGCGGCGCTTCCGAGCGCCGTCCTTGGCCGTTCTCGAAATCACAACCGCGGCGCGGATGCCGTGGGTCGTTGTAACGTGCTCGGGCCATGACCCATCAGCGTCACCTCGACCGACTTCGCGCACCCGACATCGAACGGGTGTTGTCAGATCGCTCAATTCTGCTGATGGCGCTCGGTGCCATTGAACAACACGGGCCGCATCTGCCTTTCAACACCGACCTTCTGGTAGCCCAAGCTGTAGCTGAGGGTGCCCTCGCCCAGGTGGGCGAACAGCACGATGTGTGGCTTCTACCGCCATTGGCGTACACCAAGTCCAACGAACACGCCTGGTCGGCAGGCACATTCTGGATGTCAGCCGACACGATGATGCGTGTCATCGATGACATCGGCCGTAGCGTCGCCAAGACGCCAGCCCGCAAGATCGTCTTCCTCAACGGGCACGGCGGGAACTCGGCGCTGATGAACATGATGAACCGCGAATTGCGCCTGAGGTACGACCTTATTTCGTTCGTCACCCATCCGGGGGTGCCCGCCGACCAGGGTGGCTCCTCACCAGCGGGCGAACATGGCATGGGCGTGCACGGGGGTACCGACGAAACCTCGATGATGCTACACCTCGCCCCCGAATTGGTCGACATGTCGAGCGCTTATCGGGCCGTCCCCGAGCATCTGGCCACCAATCGCTATGTGCGGTTCGGCGGTAAAGTCTCATTCAGTTGGATGAGTAACGACTTCGACGACGGAGGTTTCATCGGCGATCCCGTTCCGGCCACGGCGGAACGAGGCAAGGAACTCTTCGACGGCTCGGTGTCGGCACTGGCGGCTGCGCTCGGCGAAGTCGCGGCGTTCGAGTACCGTCCCGGCCACTGACACCTGGGGGGTGCCAGTGGTCCGCCGAGGGAATAAACTGAGACGCGAACATCGGTACCGCTTGCTCGTTTCCGCCCGACTCCCGCCCTGCTCGAACGATTCAGGAGAGAGCGATCTATCCGGCGGCGGGCCTTAAGACGCGAAAGTCAGGACCGAACGGTACCGATTGTCAGGCTGTTCCGGAAACGACGCGCCCCGACTTGAAGACGGTGCGCCCTGGCGGGCCGAACGCCAACGCCTCACGCATCGATGCCATCGGAAAGGCGACAAGATCGGCGACTTGGCCGACATCGAGTCCGCCGGTCGGTAATGCCATTACCCGTCGGGCAGCGGCGCTCACCGCGAACCAGGCCTCGTCCGGCAGCAAATGGCCGGCCATCACCATCAGAGAAGCGGTCTCACACGGATCCGCGCGCCCCATCGTGTTGAAAGGATCCTGCAGGTTGTCGGCCCCCGCTGCCACGTTCACTCCGGCATCGAGCAAAGCCCGCACCGCAGTGAGACCGCGCGGGGTTGCGGTCGGCATCTGACGGCCTTGCAAAAAGAGGTTGGTGTGGGGCAGAGCCACCACGTTCACCTGCGCAGCCGCCACTGCATCGGCCACCGACCGCTGCATGTGAACGTCTTGCATACCAAGGCTGACACAGTGGCTGGCCGTTGCTCCCCACCGGAACCCGGTGCGCATGATCCACTCGGCCAGAGCACGCAGATCGCCCCGGGCGGGGTCGGTGTGCTCGTCGGTGTGTAGATCAATCGGTACGGCCAGTTCGCCAGCCAGTTCTAGGCAGTAGCGCTGGCAGCGATCTGGCTCGGGATCAAGATGCGGGCAGCCACCCACCACGTCCGCCCCCGCCTGCATGGCATCGCGCAGGGCGGCCCGATTATTCGACCCGGCGACCCCCGTCGTCGGTACTGACACCAACGCGACGACCTGGATATCGACCAAGCCCGCCAGAGCCTTGCGTACCCGGCTCATCGCCTCGACGCCGCGGGTGCCGACGTCGGCCGAAACGTCGACGTGGGTCCGAAGGGCCGTCACCCCGTTGGACAGCATCATCCGCGCTGCGCGCTCGGCTCGCTCCGCGATGTCGTCAATGGTCAGCCGCGCCCGGTACGAACTCCAAGCCTGAATCGCGCCGAGCAGATCTCCGGTGGCATTTGGCACCCGATCCGCCGTCAGTGCCTTGTCGAGATGGGCGTGGGGTTCAGCGGCGGCCGGCAGCACAAGCGCGCCCTTGAGGTCGATGTCGTCCTCACCGATGAGCGGGTTGAGGGACGGGGCGAGCTCGGCAATGTTGCCACCGCTCACGCGGATGTCGACCCGCCGACCATCGGCGAGCAATGCTCCTTTGAGTCGTGTCATGACTGTCCCTTTCGTTGCCGCACCACCGTCGGGCGCTAGCTTGCCGTGGTGCTACGAACGATCTGCGATCACGGCTATCAGTATCCTCGACCGGCCGGGCCCGGACGTTGATGCCTCGGTTCGATCTGCCCCGCACCACCCAGTCTGGTGCTGATGTGGCCGCCGAGAGTGCCATGGTGGTTGCCGCTCAGCCTCCACTTCCCCCGCTGATCGAGCCAACCTTGCCGAGGGTGGATGCTCCGATCGACGAACCGCTCGTCGCGGTTTTGCATCGACAGATTCGGGTACTGGGAAACTATTGGCACGCCGGATGGGCTCGGGCTCTGCCTGGGGCGTGGCTACGCCTCGGTGCCTACGAGCGGCTGGTTCAGGCCGTCAATGCTTTGCCGAAAGGGTTTGGTTTCGCCATCTTTGATGCTTGGCGTCCGTTGCCGCTTCAGGCCGAACTCTTCGATGCGGCATATGCCGACCCGGCGCTTCCGCCCGGTTACATCGCCGAGCCCGTTGCCGACCGTGCCTACCCACCGCCCCATCTGACCGGTGGAACCATCGACATCACCTTGACCTTTGACGGTATCCCACTGGCGCTGGGTACGGATTTCGACGACTTCACCGCCGCGGCGGCCACGGACTCGCTGGAGAGTAAACCGGGCGTCGAACGAGAATTACGGCGACTGCTGTACCACTCACTTCACAACGTCGGTTTCGTCGTGCTGGATTGCGAGTGGTGGCATTTCGAGTACGGAACACCTCGCTGGGCCGGCATCGTTGGGGCGCAACCGATCTACGGACCGGCATCGTTGCCGGCGCAATTGTCTCGCTAATGCCAGAGCCCGCGAGATTCAATCACTGAGCGCAGGACAGCCGGTCGGTCGGTCATAATGCCATCGACTCCGAGGTCGAGTAAACGCAGCATCTCGGCTTCATCGTCAATGGTCCAGACATGAATCTGAAGGCCCTGGCGATGCAGAAATGAAACGAATCGTTCGGTCACGATCGGAATCGGACCCTCTCGAACGGGCACCTGCGCAGCCGCGACCCCACGCGGAATGCCACCGGGGATCCCCCGGGCAGCGGCAAGGAGTCGGCCTGTCTCGAATGGTCCACTCGAGGTGCACAGCCGCGGACCGAGTTCGCGTCGCATCGTTCGGATCCGTTGATCGCTGAACGAGCCGATACAGACCCGATCGATAGCTGCGGATTTTCGGAGTGCGGAGATCAGCGGTGCAACGGCGTTGCTCTTTTTGGGGTCGATGTTGATACGCAGGTCGGGCCAGGCGTTCAGTAGCTCATCGAGGCGAGCGATGGGTTCGCGACCATCGACGCGGGCCTTGGCCACCTCGCTGTAGGGCAAGTCAGCAATCACTCCGGTGCGATTGGTGACTCGGTCGAGTTTGGCGTCATGAAATGCCAGAAGCACGCCATCCGCGGTGGCGTGGACGTCGGTTTCGATGTAGCGATAACCCAAGTTTACGGCGTACTCGAAGGCTGGCATCGTATTCTCGGGTGCCTCGCTGGCCCCACCGCGGTGGGCGAAAGCGATCGGACCATCGTGGTCAAGAAATGCATATGTTCCCGACGGAGCCATACGGCGACACTACCGCCGCATAGGGCAAAGGCGACCCGGAGCCAGCGAAACCGCGAGGAATCGTACCGCCGAGTAACCTGAACCTATGTCCTCTGTCACAGCCGTCCTTACCGACGAGCAGCGCATTCTCGATCTCTGCGACGGGCTGCTCGCCGACCATCCACCGCGAGCGACCGACGCCAAGGTCTTCCTCGGTGCGCAGTTCGATGCCGGCCTGGCATGGGTGCACAATGCCGTGGGATGCGGCGGGCTCGGCGTAACACCCCGCCTACAGAAACTGATCAACGAGCGACTGTACGCGGCAGGCGCCCCCAATCCTGTCCACCGCAATCCAATCGGTCATGGTATGTGCGGGCCGACGGTCGCGACATGGGGAAGCGAGGCGCAAAAGCAGCGCTACCTTCGACCACTGTTTACCGGCGACGAAATCTGGTGCCAGCTGTTTTCGGAGCCGGGATCGGGCTCTGATTTCGCCGGGTTGTCCGCTCGCGGCGTGAAAGACGGCGACGAATGGATCTGCAACGGCCAGAAGGTGTGGACGACCCTGGCGCACCTCTCCAGGTGGGGTTTGCTGGTCGTACGCACCGATGGCGAGGCCGTGAAGCATGCCGGGCTCACCGCGTTCGTCGTCGACATGCAGAGTCCCGGGGTTGAGGTTCGTCCGCTCTTTCAGATTACGGGCGAGGCTGAATTCAACGAGGTCTATTTCACCGACGTTCGCATCCCCGATGCTGAGCGCCTTGGCGGTCCCGGCGACGGCTGGCGGGTATCTTTGACCACGCTCATGAACGAGCGGGTTTCCATCGGCGGCGCCATCCCTCAGAAGGGCACGGGGCCCATTGCCGATGCCGTCAAGGTGTGGCACGGCTTGGCCGAGGACCAGCAGTCCCCAGCCACCCGCGATGAGCTGATGAAACTGTGGATCCGCGCCGAACTGCTTCGCCTCACGAACATTCGGGCCTCGCAAGCTCGCAAGATGGGCGATCCCGGACCGGAAGGCTCCGTCGCCAAGCTGGCCATGGCCGAGCTGTACAAGGACATCTATGCCTTCGCGGTCACTGCAATCGGCCCTGAAGGAATGCTGTACCGCGAGTACGAAATGAGCCGTCCATCATTCGCAATG
>JAYTVF010000322.1:0-4564 GCA_043744155.1 Acidimicrobiia bacterium
GAGGACGCCGCCATCATCGAGGCCATCAAGGGCCAAGAAGCCGTCGGGTTGCAGGCCATCACCGACGGCGAAAACCGACGCGAATGGTTCCACCTCGACTTCTTGCAACAACTGGGCGGCGTCACCGTCAAAGGCGCCATCGAGGCCAGCTCGAACTCGGCTGAAACGGTGCACTACACCCCGCCGCGCCTTGAGGTGACAGGTCAACTTCGGCACCAGCACAACATCCAGGTCGACGATTTCGCCTTCGTGGCCGGGCACACCAGCCGGACGCCAAAGGTCTGCATCCCGTCGCCCACCATGGTGCATTTCCGGGGCGGTCGTGCGGCCATCGATATCAATTCCTATCCCGATATGGATCAGTTCTTTCATGACCTGGCCGAGGTCTATCGCACTGAAATCGCTGCGCTCTACGCATCGGGGTGCCGCTATCTGCAGCTCGACGACACCAACCTTGCCTACCTCTGCGATCCGAAGATGCGCGCCGGCGCAGTCGAACGCGGTGACGACCCCGACGAACTTCCCCGTACATATGCCGCGTTGATCAACGCAGTGATCTCGGATCGGCCCGCCGACCTCACGGTGGGGATCCATCTGTGCCGAGGCAATTTCCGCAGTACCCACTTTGCCGCAGGCGGTTACGAGCCGGTGGCCGAGGTGCTGTTCAGCGAGATGGACGTCGACACCTACTTCCTCGAATACGACGACGAGCGTTCGGGAGATTTCAGGCCGCTGCGCTTCATACCTGCGAACAAGACGGTGGTGTTGGGCATCGTTTCGTCAAAGGTCGCAGCATTGGAGTCTCAGGACGAAATTCGGGCCCGCATCGACGAGGCAGCCAAATATGTGCCGATCGATCAGCTCTGTCTCTCACCCCAATGTGGATTCTCCAGCACCGTGCATGGCAACAACGTGACGTTAGAGGACCAATGGGCCAAGCTTGGCCTGGTGGTCGACACTGCCGCCGCTCACTGGCACTAGATGACTCGGGGTCCGCGAGACCCATGCAACTCGGCGTGCCGTCACCACCGGTTTCTGTCGCTCGCACGCGCTGGAGTGCCTTCGATCGAGCCGAACGCGGCTTGTGTGGCGCAGGTCACCGTCGCGTTAGTGTCAGACCATGCGCGCCGCGGTGTTGTTCGACGGTTCTGATCGCCTGGAAGTGGTCGACGTCGAGCACGACGACCCGCGCGATCGTGAGATTCTGGTCGCCACCGAGGCCGTGGGCCTGTGCCACAGCGATTATCACGTCATCGACGGCACCCTGGTGCGTCCAAGACCAATGATTCCGGGTCATGAGGCGGCCGGCATCGTGATCGCTCTCGGCCCGAAAGTCACGAGCGTCGCCATTGGCGATCATGTCGTCACCTGTCTGGTAATGGGATGCCGTGAATGCGAACGTTGCCGGGCGAGCGAGCCGACCCGCTGCACGCGGCCCGAGGCCACCAAACGGACGGCCGACGCCCCGCCCCGCTTGCATATCAACGGGCACCGAGTCGGGCAGATGTCCAACATCGGCGGCTTAGCCGAGCGGATTCTGCTAGATGAACGTGCCGTCGTTGTGGTGCCGAAATCGCTTCCGTTCACCCTCGCCCCTCTGTTCGGGTGCGCTGTCGTCACCGGCTTGGGCACGGTGCTGAACATCGCCCAGGTTGCACCCGGCCAGACCGTCGCCGTTATCGGCTGCGGTGGTGTTGGGCTCAATGTCATCCAGGGTGCCCGAATCGCAGGGGCGAGCCGCATCATCGCTATCGACCGCAACCCCGACAAGTTCGCGCTCGCGACCCAACTCGGCGCGACCGACACCATCGACGCCAGCGCGCACGACGCCATCGCGGCCGTGCGGGCGCTGGTCGGGTCCGGAGTCGACCACGCCTTCGAAGTGGTCGGTCGTCAGGCGACTGTGCAGCAGGCCCTCGAAATGGCTGCCCCTGGCCGCTCGGCGTACCTGATGGGTATCTTCGGCGATGACGCCGAGATCACCTTCCCCATCACGTCGTTCCGACGGGGTAAATCAATGGTTGGTGTCTTCATGGGCGACACGCAGCCAACCGTCGATATCCCGCGCTACATCGCCATGTTGACCGAGGGACGACTCGACATCGAGTCGATGATCTCCAATGTGTTGACGCTTGATCAGGTCAACGAAGGCTTCGACGCCATGGCCCGCGCCGACGGCGCCCGCACTGTTATCCGCTTCTGACCGACCGAAGTCCACCGAACCGACCGAAGGAACCGTTATGCAACTGACCCCGGCTCAGCAGGCTGAAGCCTCCCAAAAGCTGTACGACGCCTACACCACGGTGGTACAGATCGATCCGATCTCCGCCCAGTACCCGGGTGCTGACATCGAAGACGCGTACGCCATTGCCGACGGCGTGGTAAAGCTCAAGTTGGCCGGCGGCCGCATCATCAAGGGTCACAAGGTCGGCCTGACCTCGAAGGCCATGCAGTCAATGGCAGCGGCGAAGGAGCCCGACTACGGGACGTTGACGGACGACTATTTCCGCTACGAAGGCGCCACGGTCAAGCGGTCGGAAATGAACCACCCGCTCGTCGAGGTCGAGATCGCGTTCGTTATGAAGAAGGACTTGAAGGGCCCCGGCGTGAATGCTGCCGATGTCATCAGCGCCACCGACTACATCCTGCCGTGCCTCGAAATCGTCGACAGCCGCCAAAAGCGTGGTGGCCCCGGCCCACTCATCGACACCGTTGCCGACGCTGCTTCCTGCGGTTTCGTTGTGCTCGGCGGCAATCCGCGCAAGCTGCATCAGGTCGACGTGCGCCGCATCGGTGCCGTGCTGCTGATCAACGGGTCACAAGAGCAGAGCGGCGTTGGTGCTGCCGTGATGGGTAACCCCATCAGTTCGGTTGCCTGGCTTATCAACAAGCTGGCCCAGTTCGACGTGGGCGTCCAGGAAGGCCAGACCATCTTGTCGGGATCCTTCGTGAAAGCCATCCCCTTCGATGCCGGCGACACCTTGACCGCTATTTTCGACACGCTGGGCGAAGTCACCCTTGCCGTCGCCCGGGACTGAGCACACCATGACAACCGCCACCGAACAACAGGTCCTTGCCACCATCGCTCGGGTTCTGAAACCTATCCAGCAGTTCGTCCGAGGATGGATGACCGGCGACGAAACCGATCGGCTGGCCGCTGAACTGGGCCTACGCAACGGCAATGACCTCTGGATCATCGGTCGCGCCGGCGTGTTGGGCGACAGCGATGCCGACGTCGCAGCCGCCGGACTCGGCTTCCTCGGACGTGCAGGCGTGCGAGCCGCGTGGGACGCGGTGCCTGCTGGCCTGTCGCGCCGGCAGATATCGCACGAATACGCTGGCGTGTGCGAAGCCTGGGGCACCGAGGCGCTTGCGGTGTTCGATCAAACTCGCGTCGCTCGCCTCGATGAGCTTGGTCGCCGCATCGCCGACGCCGCCGATGGCGCGCTCGGAACGGTCTTCGCTGGCTGGCGAGCCATTCCCCAACCTGTCGATCCGGGTGCCCGGTGCGCACTCACCATGCACGTGCTTCGAGAGATGCGCGGCGGCGCCCACATTGCGGCCGTGCTCGCCTGCGGCATTACGCCACTCGATGCCGTACTGGCGTCGCCCGCGGCGGCTCCGCGCAGTGGCCCCGGCTGGGCGGAACACCTGAAGTGGGCCGGCCCGTTCCCCGATGTGACCGCAGAGATGAAGTCGGCCCGTATCGCCGCCGAAGCGCTCACCTCGCGCATGTTGATCCCGGCGTTCTCCTGCCTGTCGGCGGAAGAACTGGAGGAATTCGGCGAGTTGGCCGAGACCACCCGTCACGCCATCGACATGTGAGCGGAGACCACCGATGAAGTACGGCACCATGTTCCTGCACAGCGAGATCGGTAACGACCCCAGCGTTATCCGCGAGTACGCCATAGCGATCGACGAAGCCGGACTCGACTTCGTCACGGCTCCCGAACACGTCATTGGTGGGCACCCCGACCGACTTCGAGGCGAGGTAGTCCACACCTACGACAAGCCGTACCACGAGCCTTTCGTGTTACTGGGTTTCATGGCGGCCGTTACCCGCCGCATCGAACTCGGCACCGCCATCCTCATCCTGCCGCAACGCCAGACCGCCCTGGTGGCCAAACAGGCCGCCGAGCTCGATCTGTTGAGCGGCGGTCGGCTGCGTCTTGGCATCGGAAGCGGTCGCAACTGGATGGAGTACGAGGCCTTGAATGTCGAGTTCGCCAACCGCGGCGAGCGCATGGAGGAACAGGTCGAAGTCCTCCGCCGACTTTGGACCGAGGAACTGGTTACGTATCAGGGGCAGTGGCACAACCTTGATCGCATGGGCCTCAACCCGATGCCGGTGCAGCAGCCCATCCCCATCTGGATGGGATCATTCGTGGGCAAGGTGGTGGAAAAGGTGATCCGCCGGGTTGGACGTATGGCTGACGGCTGGATGTGCCAGATGCGGCCTGGTGAAGAGCTGACCTCAGTGGTCGGACGGCTTCGCAATTACGCGACTGAGGCAGGCAGGGATCCCGACATGTTGGGTATCGAGTGCGTCGCACGGGTCAAACCC
>JAYTVF010000323.1:0-4550 GCA_043744155.1 Acidimicrobiia bacterium
ACCACCGTCATTGGTGCGTCGGCGTCTCCGGTGGCGGGCGGCGTCACGAGCGGGCTCATCGGCTGCTGTCCAGACGGATTCGCGGATTCAGGAAGGCGATGAGCAAATCGGCCGCCAGGGTGGCGATCATGTACACGATTCCCACAGCGAGCACGCCGCCCGACAGAATGGGAATGTCCTTGTTGCCCACAGCGTCACGCAGTACCGAGCCAAGGCCGGCATAGTTGAACACGATCTCAACTCCGACAATGCTGCCGAACAGGTACCCGATCTGAGCGCTGATGACTGTGATGGTCGGAGCGAGGGCGTTGCGCAGCAAATGGCGCCGCATCACCGTTGCCTTGGAGAGACCCTTCATGGTTGCCGTGCGGGCGTAGTCGGTCTGCAGTGCGCCGATCACACCGGCTCTGGCCATCCGAACGATGTATCCAAGATAGACGATGGCCATGGCCAGGGCCGGCACGATGAGGTAGTGCAACTGCGTCAGGATGGATGCGCCCGGTGGCGGGTTGGCGAAGACCTTCCCAACCTTCCATGTGACACAAAAGATCGACAGCAAGATGGCCGCCGTGACGAACTCCGGCGTTGATGACGTGGCCAGCCCAGCCACTACCACCGCTCGATCGGCCAGTTTGTCTTGCCGACGCGCCGTATAGACGCCCCCGGCAATGGCCAATGGCACCGTGAGCAGCAGCGCAAGCAGTGCCAGCTTGCCTGATCGCACCATGGCCGGGCCGATGATCTTGCGCACGGCCACACCGCTCTTGTACGAGTCACCGAAACTCAGGGTGGACAGGTTCTTCATGGCCTTGCCGTATTGCACCAGTACCGGCTTGTCGGTACCAAGCTTCTTGTTATACGCCTTGACAAGCTCTTCTTTGGCTTGTCCACCGAGTACCTGGCGCCCGACGTTGGACGGCAGCACGTTGACGAGTAAGAACACGATCGTGGCCAGCAGCCAGAGCGTGACGATGGCCGAGAGCAACCGCTTCAGTAAAAATCGACCCACGTTGTTGGCCCCCCGACCTGTGACGAACGAAAACCTAGGTTATGCGAAAAGCACGGCTGGGGCCCCCAGATGGAAGCCCCAGCCGTCGTGAATGAGCAAACGGTCCGACTCTTCGTTAGGCGACGAAGCCGGCCTTGCCGCAGTAGTAGTGGCCCAGGCCGGTGGCGCGAATGCCACTTACCTTGGTGCTGTAGGCCATCTTCGCATTGAGGAAGTACGGAATGGCGTAGGGAACATCTTCGTTCGCGATGGTCTGGATGGTGGTGATGGCCTTGGCACGACCACCGTTGTCCAGCGCAGCCTGGTAATCCTTGACGGCCTGATTGAACGGCTGCGAAATGTAGTGCGCCGAATTCCACTCACCGGTGGAGTACGCCTTGGTGAGGTAGACATCGGGCGTACCACGGTTGCCGTAGTCGACAAGACCGAATTCGGTGCCACCGTCGCACCCTTCCGGGGCAACCTTGGAGTCGTACACCTTGCACCAGCGGTCGTAGTGGACCTTGTTTTCGACTTCGTCGATCTTGGCATCGACCCCGATCTCAAGAAGCTGAGCCTGCACGAGCAAAGCCAGCTGCGGGATCTCCTGCAACTTGCCTACGTACATGGTGGTCTTCAGACCGGTCTTGTTGGCGTCGGCCAGAAGCTGCTTGGCCTTGGCGATGTCGCGCTTGCGCTGTGGCTGCGCCTTATCGAAGTACGGGTAGATCGGAGCAATGGGATGGTCGTTGGCGAGGTCGCCAGCACCGAGCAGCGCCTTTTCGATCAGCGCCGGGCGATCAAGCGCGTAGGCAAACGCCTGACGAATGCGCTTGTCGGCAAAGGTGCCCTCACGAGTGTTGAACCACAGCTGGCGGTGACCCGAGCCACGGATGGTCTCAACCGTGAACTTCTTGGTGTCGGCCAGAATGCCCGCACCGAGAATCGGGCTGAACTGGATGACTGCGTCGGCCGCTCCACCCTGGAAACCGCTCATCTGGGTTGCAATGTCATCGGAGAAGATGAATTGCAGCTTGTCGAGGTAAGGCTTGCCACCCCACCAGTCATCGTTGCGAACGAACGTGGCGCCGGTAACTGGGTCGTAGGACTCGAGCTTGAACGGGCCGGTGCCAACCTTGACCTTGTCGATCGTGGTACCGAGGGAAAACGACTTCGGGGTCATGACCGACTGGGGGTTCCAGTGGGACACGAGGTAAGGGAACTGACCGTTGGCCGACTTCAGCGTCACGGCAACGGTGCCCGCGTCGACTGCCTTAGAGGCACCCGCTTCGACGGACGCCTTCAGGTTGCTGCCGGCCAGACGGTCAAGCGAGGCCACGACATCGTCGGCGGTGAATGGCGAACCGTCATGCCACTTCACGCCCTTGCGAAGGGTGAACGTCCAGACAGTGCCGTCAGGGTTTGACGACCACTTCTCCGCCAGCATGGGTGCGAGATCGGCGCCTTCGCCAGGCCCGCACAGGTACTCACATGCCGTCGTGACAAGGGTATAGCTGCCCAGGTTCTCCATGGCCACCGGGTCAAGAGGGCCGCCGGGTGTCTGCGCGGCAATCCTCAGGGTGCCGCCCGGCTTGATGCCGCCAGCCGCGGCGGTCGTGGCCGGCGCACTCGATGCGGCACCGGCAGCTGTGGTGACCGACGGCGCAGCTGTGGTGGCCGACGGCGCAGCCGTGGTGCTGGCCGACTTGGGTGCACTATCTGACCCGCAGGCCGCCAGGATGGCTCCCATAAAAGGGATGCTCAGACCGAGCACCGAGCCGCGAGTAACGAACTCGCGTCGGCTGATGCGGCCTTGCGCAAAAGACTCGATGTGGTCGACTTCAATCCCGTTGGCGCCGCGTCGGAACCGGTCGAAATTACGAACATTCATGCTTCATTTCCCCCTTGGACGAGTTACTTTGAGACGCTGCGGCATTCCCCGCCCCAGCATTCCTTGTACGATCGTTACGGTATCACGTCCGAACAATCCATCGCTGGCGGACCCGGCGACGGTCCGGAATGAGCGGTGCGGTGGCGTCCTACGATGCAGAAATGGCCGCTCGACCCAACGTTCTCATGATCATGTTCGACCAACTGACACCCGGTGCGCTCGGATGTTACGGAAACGAGGTCGTGCAGAGCCCCACCATCGACCGCCTCGCTGCGCAGGGTGTCGTCTTCGATGCCGCCTACACCAACAGCCCACTCTGTACACCGGCACGCTATTGCATGATGACCGGACAGCTTCCGTCTGCAACTCACGGCTACGACAATGCCGCCTATCTGGCCAGCACCATACCGACCTTTGCCCACTACTTACGCGCCGACGGCTATCGCACCGTACTGTCGGGCAAGATGCATTTCGTCGGCCCCGATCAGCTCCACGGGTTCGAATCGCGCCGCACCCCCGATATCTATCCTGCCGATTTCGGCTGGACGCCCGACTGGCGTACACCCCTCGAGCGCATCGACTGGTGGTATCACAACATGGGGTCCGTCACCGGCGCGGGCGTGGCCGAGGTGACCAATCAACTGCTGTTCGACGATGAAGTCGGCTATCACGCGGTGCGCGCCCTGCACGATCTGGCTCGATCCGAGGATGATCGTCCGTTCCTGTTGGTCGCCAGCTTCACCCATCCGCACGATCCCTACGTCACCCGTCAGAAGTACTGGGACCTTTATGAAGGTGTCGAAATTCCGCTGCCGTTGGTGCGTCGGGCCGATGTCGACGATGACCCGCATTCACGCCGTCTTCGCGGGGCGATCGATGTCGAGCGCACCACAATCACCGACGACCACATTCGTGCGGCCCGCCGGGCCTACTACGGCAACGTCACCTACTGCGATGATTGGGCTGCCCGATTGCTCGAAAGCCTCGACTCGCTCGGGCTTTGCGACGACACGGTGGTGTTGGTGCTTGCCGACCACGGCGACATGCTGGGAGAACGCGGCCTTTGGTACAAGATGAACTTCTTCGAAGGCTCGGCCCGCATTCCGCTGATTGTGCACGCGCCCGACCGCTTCGCTCCTCGACGGGTGACCGAGCCGGTTTCGCTGATCGACGTGCTTCCCACGCTGCTCGACATCGCGGGCATTGACCGAGTTTCTGGCTCACCCACCGATGCGTTGAGTGGCGAGTCGCTGCTGCCGCTGTGTTTGGGCGGCGAAGGGCACGAGGCTGTCTATGGCGAATACATGGCCGAAGGATCCGTCGCCCCCATCGTGATGATCCGGCGAGGTGCACTGAAATTCGTGAGCAGCCCTGGCGACCCTGATCAGCTTTACGACCTAACGCTCGACCCGCAGGAGCGAATCAATCTGGTCGACCATGATCGCTCGGCGTCGATCGTGGCCGAGTTTCGGGCCCAAACGGCCAACCGGTGGGATCTGGCGGCCTTGCATGCCGAAGTTCTGGCCGATCAGTCACGTCGTCGTTTGATCGACTCCGCTATGCGTCAAGGCCGGTTCACTCCGTGGGACTACACCCCCGCGCGGGATGCCTCCGGTGAATACATGCGAAATCACCTCGACCTAAACGACGTCGAACGCCTCGCCCGTTGGC
>JAYTVF010000324.1:0-4548 GCA_043744155.1 Acidimicrobiia bacterium
CGTTGAGAACAAGGGCGACGCCGTGCTCGGCGTACCAGCCGGTCGTGCCGATCGCCAGATCGTCGGCGGTCGCCCCGTCGAAGAACGTAGAAAGGGCAACGCGGTCGTAGGCCGGTCGAGGTTCCTCACCCAGCACGGTGACGTGCCAACCGCCTTCATCACCCGCAGTGGCCAACACGCCGATACGGTCGAGTTCGTCCACGAGTCTGTGGCCGACCATGCCGTTACCAATCACCACGAGTCGACGGCCAACGGGGTTCGACATGTCAGCCCCCAACGCCGGCGAGAGAGACGACGGACGCGCTTTCCTCAATCGGGGCACCGAGAAGACCGAGGAGCGATGAGACCGTCGCCCGGCCAACCGGGTCAAGGGCCACCATGTCCGGCGTACGTGGCCGAGGAAGGGCCACGGTGAGTTCCTCAAGCACGGATTCGCGGGGTGGGTTCCCCATCACGACGATTCGATCGGAGAGAAGTACCGCTTCGTCCACCCCGTGCGTCACCATGAGCACAATTTCGGTATCCGAACCGCTTTGCCATAGTTCCACCAACTGTTGCTGCAGGCGGCCACGGGTGAGGGCGTCGAGCGCACCGAACGGCTCATCAAGGAGCAACACTCGAGGCTCGACAGCGAAAGCGCGCGCCACCGCACACCGCTGTTGCATGCCGCCCGAAACCTGGCCGGGCTTTTTCTGCCGGTGATCCCAGAGGCTTACCGCATTAAGGTAGCGCTCGACGTGGTCATCGGCGCGAGTCCGGTCCCATTCCGGCCGGGCGTTACGCACAGCGACCGAGACATTGTCGACCATGGTGAGCCGAGGCAGCAGCGAATAGTGCTGAAACACAAAGGAACGATCTGGCCCCGGTTCGGTCACCGCAACACCGTCGATGAGCACCTGGCCCGCATCCGCTTTCGTAAGTCCACCGATGATATTGAGAAGCGTGCTCTTGCCGCATCCGGAGTGGCCGATGAGAGAAACGAAACTCTGCGACTCGATGGTCAGCTCCACCCCTCGCAGGACATGCTGGTAGCCGGGTCCATGGGGATAGGACTTCCATAGATTTTCGATGCGGAGGCTCATGACGTGACTCCGGGGAGGGCAACCATGCGGCCGAGCCGCAGGAAGGCGAGGTCGAGAATGAATCCGACACAGCCGATAAGCACGATGGCCGCAATAACTCGAGCCAGGTTCAACGCGTTGTAGGCATCCCACACGAAGAAACCGATGCCCATGCCCCCGGACAACATTTCGACGGCAACGATAACCATCCACGCTACGCCCATGGACAGCCGCATACCGGTGACGATGCTCGGCATGGCGTTCGGAAGCAGAACATGTCGGACATATGAGCGCTTACTGAATCGGAAGACCCGGGCCACGTTGCGTTGATCGTCGGGAATCGATGCTGCACCTGCGGCAGTATTTAGAATGATCGGCCACAGCGCAGTGATGAAAATGACGATGACGGCCGCCTTCGGAGCGTTGCGTACGGTGATGAGCCAAATCGGGAACCAGGCGAGAGGCGATACCGGGCGGAGCAGCTGAATCACCGGGTTGGCGGCCTTCCACGCCCGCTTGTTCGCTCCAATGATGAGGCCGAGCGGGACACCGACGAGCACGGCGAGAACGAAACCACGCCCCACCCTTCCGAGTGATCCGAGCATCTGCAGGCCAACGCCTTGATCGTTCGGCCCATCATTGCGGAACGGATCAGCAAGGAGGCGACGCAGTTCCTGGAAGGTTGCCAGCGGCGACGGAAGGTCTTTGACCCGTGTTGACGCCCAGGCCCAGAGTGCAATAACGATTGCGAGGCCAAGGAGCGCCCACAGGACCGTCGCAACGGCTGCCTTCAGTCGTGACGGACGCGGCGGCATGGGCGGCGGGGAAATCAGGTGTGGCCGCACATCATCGAGGACCGTGCGAGCAATCGGCAGCGGCATCGTCGGAATAGCCATAGCTGTACGTATCAACTCGGCAGAATCTGAAACAGGCGGGTGTACGGGACCGGCAAGGAAGAGTGGCGAAGCAGGCGGCGGGGTCACTTGCGGGCCGCTTCGACTTCGGGCTTCTTCGGGTCAAAAGTTACCCTGTCCAGCTTCACTTCAAATGGACTCATATCGTCGTTCGGAATGGTGATCCCTTCCGCTTTGGCAACTTCGGCGTATACATCGCGGAGAATTAATTCGTCGGCCAGCTGTTGATAAGCCGGTGGCTCTTTCAGAAGTCCTAAGCGCACATACTGTGCCATGAACCACACGGCATGCGAACGTCGAGGAAAAGAAACCGCCCCATCTCGGAAGAACTGCATTTGGTCGCCCTTGAAGTCCTTGACGCCGATACCCGGACCAAAGTCGTACTTTCCCATGAGCCGTTCACGAATCTCGTCGGCGGCAGCATTCACGTATTTCTCCGCCGAAATGGTGTCCGCTGCTTTGGACCGGTTTCCCAGATCATCGAGCCACTTGCACGCCTTGAGTACCGCCGCCATCACCTCTTTGAGGGTGTCGGTGTCCTGGGCGAATTTGGCCCCGACGACGAGGGCCTTTTCAGGGTGGTTCTGCCAAAGGTCCTGAGTGGCCAGGTGGGTGAATCCGACGCCCTTTTGCACGGCCACGGCGTTCCACGGCTCCCCGACGCAATACCCCTGGATGTTACCGACCGCCATGTTCTGCACCATTTGGGGCGGCGGGATCGGACTGATCTTAATCTTCGATGTGTCGGCCTTCGTCGCCGCCAGCCAGTAGCGCAACCACATGTCATGGGTGCCGCCAGGAAACGTCATCGCCAGGCTCGGCGAGTCCTTGCCTTCAAGCCATTCCTTTGCTCCGGCGAGGTCCCCGTAGCCAACCGCCTTCACGTCGCGTTGGAGCGTGATTCCCTGGCCGTTTTGGCTCAACATCATGGCGATTCTGAGGTCCTTGGACCTGTTGCCGCCGATCCCGGTGGCCACCGAAAACGGCATACCGAACAATGCGTGAGCGCCGTCGATCTGTCCGGTGAGAAGTGCGTCACGTAACGCCGGCCACGAGGCCTGCTTCAGGACATCCACGTCGAGGCTGCGTTCGGCGAAGAAGCCGAGCTCCTTCGCCATGATGATGGGGGCGGCGTCGGTTAAGGCGATGAACCCGAGACGAACCTTGCGTACGGCCTTCTTGGTCGGCGGCGCAGTCAACGTGGTGGGCGCGGCCACCGCCGCCGACGCAGGAACCGCTTTCGCCTTTGCCTTCTTTTTGGTTGTCGCCGCGTCAGCCGACGAAGCGGTCAAACCCCCCGTTGCCGCAACGGCGACCGCGGTTAGGCCGAAGAACTTCAGCGCTGAACGGCGACTGACCGGTTCGCCCGAGTTGGCAGCAAATCCGAAGTTGGCTAGGTGGGCTGCGTCGAAGGGCGGAAGGTGGGCATTGTTGACCGGCATGCGATGCACGGTAGGGATGCCAAGTTCGGCCGTCGTTTCGGTGCCGTGAATCGACGATCACAGCAATCTCACAGTGACCGACGGATGTTGTGAGGGCGCCGCCCGTCAGCTGTTCTCGTAGTTCCAGCCGGATTTGGCCAACGTCAGACGATGCCGCGGCCCTGGATGGGCGGGATCGAGGGAACTTTCCGGTAGTTCGTAGGCCACATCGCCGGCCCATGCCAACGTCAACGGATCGTTGGCGATTACCCGGGTATGCATCCGGGGCGACGCCTCGGTCCGCAAGCGGTCGAGCAGATGCCCGACGCTCGCTGCGCCGCTCAATTGATGCAGTGTCGTCCATGTTGGTGGGGCCAGCGGAAACTCCGACGCCGCGTTGGCCGCCAGCGCGCCCTCCGGAGTAATCCATCGGTGATCGGTCGCTTCAGCCACGGAAAGCTCGACCTCACCGACCGGCGCCGGAGCGACGAAAAACCAGGTGGAAAATCGACGCGCTTCGGTCGGCGGCGGCATCCAATGTGACAGCGCCGCCATGCGATGCGGATCGACGACGAGGCCGGTCTCTTCGCGGGCTTCGCGCGCTGCGGCGGCGCGAGCGGTTGCCAACTCCGATGCCAGTTCGATGTCGGCGATGTTCACATGGTCTTCGGGGTCGACCTTCCCCCCGGGAAATACCCACATTCCGGCGAATGCGCCACGGCTCACCCGCTGGAGCATCAACACTTCGACCATCGCGCCGGTGTCGTCGGCTGCTTCCACATCTCGCGCCAAAATGACGGTGGATGCGGCAATGAGCGAAGAACTCCGACCCGGCTCGGCGGGCGGAAAGTCCGGGTAGGAAGACGACACAGCTGAAGTGTCTAGTGCGGGCGCACCAAAACGAGCGAGCCGGGTTTCGAGACGACGCTGCGTCGAAGGGTTAAACGATGAAGTCTGGCGGCCTCGAGGGCCACGACGAGTATGGTCCACACCCGTGAATTCGCCTGTGTCGACTGCCGTCGACGACCAGCCGAACTCCGATCCGACATCGCTGCGGGCGGCCCTGCAGAAGCGGACGTTGCGGGTGTTGATCGTGAGCCAGACCCTCGGTTCGGCGGGCAACTCGGTGGCCGTGACAGTCGGTGGGAGGGC
>JAYTVF010000325.1:0-4527 GCA_043744155.1 Acidimicrobiia bacterium
CGACTTCGAGAACTGGTGATTCACAGCGACACCCTCGGCGGTGATGACAGAGGGGCTGGACGCCGAGGCTTCATTGGCCAAAATCACCCGATCGCAGCCGAGATGGAGGGCAGCCACGACGCAGATAAGCGAGTTGATGGCCGTGACGGGAATGTGGCCGTTCAGCGCAGTGGTGCGATTGAGGTCACCGATATTGGGGGAGAGCCGACGCCCTACCACGATGGCCTCAAGCCCGAGAAACTCGGCCAATCCGGTCACATAAGGGTTCGGCGTGACCGAAACGAGCAGCGGATTGAGCGGTCGCAGCACTGAGGCGACCAGCCCCGAATCACGGCCGCCGCCCATCGGCAACAGCGGTCGACCCGTCGATACCGGAAACGACACGGCCGCGCCGGTCGCACCCGGCGCCCCAAGAATGGGCTCAGCCAGAGGATCGGCCGCCCGAAGCGTCCCGGCGTGGGTCGACGCGAGGACCGGACGTGGTCCGGCCTCAGCGAGCGCGCTCGCCGGAAGCGTCCCGGCGTTGGCGAGTAGGCTGATGATGGTGCGAAACGGCACGCCGAGATCGTTGCGGTACGCGAACTCGCGAAGGCCATCGTCGTACAGGAGGCTGAGATAGGCCAGGCCGGCGGGCGTGAGCGGCCCCGCCTCGACAATGATTTCTCCCGGAGCGGCGACCTTGAAGTAGCTGACCCCGGCCACCGCAGCCAGCAGGGTGATGGCGCTCGACATACCGGGCAAAGACACGTCCACAGGCACCGGCAAAGTGATGGTCTCGGTGAACTCGACATCGTTGTCGAGGGCGTAGTGCAGATGGATTGCCGAACCCGCCACGGTCCACGGAAGCACCCGAAACTGTCGAAACGTGTCACGGTTGAATCGCGCCGCAGCCACCGGAGAGGTCACGGGGTGCGTCATGTCGATTATCCTACGGCGGCTGCGTCTGCGGCATCGGGCATGTCTACATGCCTTTCGACACAAATCAGGAGCCACTCATGACCCGCCCCGACGGCCGTCGCCCCGACGAACTGCGCCAGATGATCTTCGAGCGGGACTACACCGAGATGGCTTCGGGCAGTGTGCTGGTGTCGTTCGGCCGTACCCGGGTGTTGTGCACTGCCTCGATCGATGAGGATGTACCGCGCTGGATGAAAGGTAAGGGCAAAGGCTGGGTCACGGCCGAGTACTCCATGCTTCCCGGATCCTCGCCTGAGCGGGTCGACCGTGAAGCTGCCAAAGGCAAACAGCAGGGCCGTACCGTCGAGATTCAGCGCCTGATCGGTCGCTCGCTGCGAGCCGTTTGCGACATGAAGGCACTGGGCGAGCGCCAAGTCATTGTCGATTGCGATGTGTTGCAGGCCGACGGCGGCACTCGCACCGCCTCTATCTGTGGTGGCTATTTGGCCCTGCACGACGCGCTCACCCGGGTGATGCAGGCGGGCAAGCTCCAGCGGCACCCCCTGCACTCGTTGTGTGCGGCCATCAGCGTCGGCGTCATCGATGGAGAACCGCGCCTTGACCTGCCCTATGTCGAAGACGTCAAGGCCCAGACCGACATGAACGTCGTGATGGTGCGATCGCTGACTGATGCGGCGACCAATTTTGTCGAGGTGCAAGGCACCGCCGAAGGAGCGCCGTTCAGTAGGGGTGAACTCGATGCGCTACTGGGCTTGGCCGAGGGTGGCATCGGCCAGATCTTCGACCTCCAGGCATCCCTCATCGCCACTGCCCCACCCAGGCGATAATGCATATCGTCTGCGCATCGGCCAACCCTGACAAGGTGGCCGAGATACGGGCGATCTGGGCGGATTCAGACATCGTGCTGCTGCCCCGGCCGGCCACGACGCCTCCCGTGATCGAGGATCACACCACGCTTATCGGCAACGCTCGGCTGAAGGCCCGGGCC
This sequence comes from Acidimicrobiia bacterium, assembly GCA_043744155.1. GTDB lineage: Bacteria > Actinomycetota > Acidimicrobiia > Acidimicrobiales > Ilumatobacteraceae > JANMCE01. Next base: position 1,907 of record JAYTVF010000325.1, read on the forward strand.
ATCAGCGCGGCGAGCGGGCTACCGGCGGTCGCCGACGACACCGGTCTGTTCGTTGATGCTCTCGGTGGTGCACCGGGGGTGGACACCGCCTACTTTGCCGGCCCGGACGCCAGCTACGCCGACAATCGGGCCAAGATGCTCCGCCTGCTCGACGGCCTGCCGGCGGCCAAGCGAGGCGCCACTTTTCGTACGGTCGCGTTGCTGGTCTACCCGGATGGGCATGAATTGGCCGTATCGGGCCAGTGCCGCGGGTTCATCGCTGACGCAGAGATCGAAGGCGCCGGATTCGGCTATGACCCGATCTTCATTCCTGCCCAAGCCGATGGGCGCACGTTCTCGCAGATGACCGAGGACGACAAGCACGCGCTCAGCCACCGTGGTCGGGCTTTCCGGGCGCTACTCGCCGCGCTCGGCTGACTCACGCGTCGGCCGACCCGATGAGGGTTCAGGGCGCGGGATTCAGCGGGTGAAGACGTATGTGCTGATGAAGCCGCGGTGGTCACTACCCGGCACCGGGAGTTCGCGCACGCTTGTCGGCGCGACACCGCCTCGTACGAAGGCGTGATCTATGCGAAAGAGCGGGGGAAATCTTCGATCCATCGGCCACGAGGGCGACAGCCCGTGGCCGAGCCACCCATGCACTTCGCGGTAGCCATTGTCGAGCATCCTGCGCAGCGGTGGGTGCCCGAGGGTGGCGTTGAAGTCTCCGATGACCAACGTCGGTCCCTGCGACAGAGCGGTTTGATCGGCGACCCGGCTCACGGTGGCATCCCACGGTGAATCCGGGTCGCCAATGCCGAGATTCAAGGGATGCACCGCCCAGAGCTTGAGCGGTTGCCCCCGAACATCGAGGGTAACCTCCAACGCTGGATGCCCGATTCGTTCGATATTTTGGCCCGAAATCGGGAACTTCGACCAGAGTCGCATACCGTCACCCGTGCCTGACTCGAACCCGAATTGGTACGGATAGCGGTCGTTGAAGCCGGCTGTGACCGCCTCGAGGTACAACCGATTGGTCATTTCGGCTATGGCTACGACGTCGCTATCGGGGGCCAGTAACGCCTGCAGGGCCGCCGCGCCTTGTTGATTGTTGTTGTAGATGTTGTTGAACGTCACCGAGATGGTGGCATCACCGCGACGCACGACTGGTCGGGCATGGGGTCTGATCGGCCACAGGGTCGACCAGGTGAGCGACAATGTTGCCAACCCGGCCACGACAGCCAAGGGGCGGAACCGAAGGCGTCCGGCAAGGACACACAGAACGCCTGTCGGCACGACGAACCAGGGCAGGACGGTTTGCGCGAGAGCAGTGGCGCGCGGCGTAGAGATGTTGAGCAGTTCACTCAGCGCTAGCCACGCCGGGCCACTGACGGCCATCCAGCCAATCACACTGAGCACATCACGCCCGGAGATCGAGGGCCTGGTCATCTCCGCCAATTGTCGCTCAGAATCGGCATCGGTGCCCTACCAACCTCGTAGGTCGATCGGCCACTCATCGAGCGGCGTCTCGCCCCGGAACACGACCATGCGATCGTGCATGGCCAGCGTCGGATCGACGTGGGCCGGGGCGATGGCGATGCGTTGACCGACGCGCAGTGAGCCGGTTCCGGTGTTCGGCGCAAACGTGATGTGTTCATCCGAACAGAACCACACCTTGGCTTCGGCGATCGACGGGTTGCCGTGATCCATCGACAGACTCTTCAGACCGGCATCGCATACAGCCCAGTCCTTCGACACCGAAATCACCGTCGACCAGATAAACAGCGCCTGACGAAAGGGCTGGTCACGGGTGCTGTATTGGGTATCCATCAAGGCGTAGCTGCCAGCCTGCACCTCATCGACTCGGTCGTGGAGATGGAACGTGCCCGTTCCTCCGGCGCTGACCAGTTCGCCGCCGACATCGGCGTGGGCGGCCATTAGCAGATCGACGGCCGCACCCACCTTGGCTCTTTGTTCCACGGGTTCGAGCACCATCATCAGGTGTCCCTCATAACCCATCGTGCCTCGTACGTTGAGCCCCTTTCGGCGAGCGTATTGGGCCAATCGGCCAGCATCTTTGGGAGCGCACCCGCAACGGGGTAGGCCGATATTGACGTCGATCAGTACCTCTCGAATACCGGCAGCGGCGGCAGCGTCGACCGTTGCCTGAGAATCGACTGCGATCGTCATTCGGAGCCCTACAGTCCGCCTCTCGATGTCTGCCATCGCCGCCAGTCGGGGCCGATCGAGCGTTTCGTTGGCGAGCAGCAGGTCGTTACCGACGCCTGCTGCGGCCATACCGAGCATCTCTCGCGGCGTCGCGCAGGTGAAGGTGTGATGGCCGTGACGCACCTGTTCGGCCGCCAGAGACGTGCATTTGTGGGCCTTTACGTGAGGCCGCAGCGCCGTGCCCGGACGAAGGGCAGCCATGGTGGCCAGGTTGTGTTCCAAGGCGTCAGCGTCGATGATCGGTAGCGGCGTCGGCAGGTCGTGGATGCTCGTCACCTCCTCAGGCTACGTCGGCGCGCGCAGCCTCGTACGCTGGCGCTCATGAAGGCTTTCTATGACGTCGTGATCGTGGGCGGGGGACACAACGGCTTGGTCGCCGCGTCATACCTGGGTCGAGCTGGACTGTCGGTACT
>JAYTVF010000326.1:0-4509 GCA_043744155.1 Acidimicrobiia bacterium
TCACCAGACGCAGCCAACGCGGGCGCGGTGGAGGGATGAGTTCATCAATCGGATCGATCTGCGTCTGTGTATTCATCGGACAGGATTCCCCTTGCGTTCACGTCGTCGCTGTCATATTGTCCTATGACAATGGGACAGTCAAGCACCACTTCAAAAGGTCGGCCACTCCCCAAGTGGCAGCAGTTACTCAGGCACCGGCTTGTTATCCCAGCCGCAATCGTCGCGTTGCTCGGGCCGGTTCTCCTCGTGGCAGGCACCGGGAACAACCAAGGGAACATGACTCCGGCCTCGATCGTGTTGGTGGTGCTGCTCGTGGTGTTGGCCGTCATCATGATCGGCAACATTGCGCTTCGGCTCGCCGGTTTCGACGGCGACGTTCCCGCCATCGCCGGTCACCTTGCCACCGACCCCGATCAACGTCGGCTTCTTTCGCGCTGGCTCGAGCGTGCGCGCTGGGCCCGGTTCATCGGTGGACTCGCTGGGTGCGTGGCGTGGATCCTGGGCACGAACGCTAACGGCGATCTCCTGCTGCTCGGCACCGGCGGTATCGCAATCGGCGCGATGCTCGCCGAACTGCACCACGTTCGCCGACCACACGGCCCGCGAACGGCACGGTTGGACGTGCGCACGGTTCGCTTCTACGCGATGGCTCGCGACACGCACCGCATGATCGCCGTCGGCATCGCAGCAGTCGCGCTTTGCGTGGTTGGCGTGGTCGCACCGAGACAGCACACCGCTCCCTGGTTCGGGCTTGCGGCGCTCATTGCGCTCGGAACGGCCCGCGCCGCGCAACAACGCGTCGCCGGTCGGCCGCGGCCAGCCGTTCCCGAGAAGCTCATGCGCGCCGACGATCTCGCGCGGGAGCTAGCGATCGGTCGGGGCCTCGCGCGGCCAGGCACCTATTTTGCCGTCGCTCTCGTTGCGCACGGCGCTCGCACGATCGGGCCGAACTCCCTAAAGCTGTTCGGCATCGGGCAGTTCGTTGGCACCGTTGCATGGCTCTACGCCGTTGTTCTGTGGTGGAGTAACCGCCGGCTCGGGCTCGACTTCCTCCTCACCGAAGACAGCGAACCCGTGCTCGCGTGATTCTGTCCGTCGACCCCACGCGGGCGCTTCCCGTGTATGAGCAGGTGCGTGAGCAGATCCATCGCATGGTGGTATCAGGCACGCTCAAGGCGGGCGTGCAAATGCCCACCATCCGCCAACTCGCATCCGATCTCGGTCTTGCGAAAGGCACGATCGAGCGCGCGTACGAACTGCTCGAGGCCGACACCGTTATCGAGTCGAAGGGGCGTAAGGGAACCTTCGTGGCCGAGTCACCACGCGCTACGAAACGCGAACAGACCGCCGGGCTCGACCTGGCGGCCGAGTCGCTCGTCATCATCGCCCGCCAACTCGGCGCCGACGAACAATCCGCTGTCGAAGCAGTTCGCCGGGCCTGGCGAACCATGTGAGTTGTGAGCGCCACCGCGCCTACTTGCACCTCCATGCGACGGTGCCGTCGATCGCGCCATCGCTGGCATCTTTGCTGAACTTCGCGAACTCGACCCGACCAGAACCGTCGGCATTCATCGTGAAGCCCGTAGGTACCCGGTCCGGCGTAGCCCCTTGATGAGACTCCCCATGGCGAACGACAGGCCGCCGACGTCGTCGAGGGTCGGTACGAACTGCAGCTGACCGAGTTGTCGAACGGCCGTGTTCATGGCGAGCGATTTGCAATCGGCCTCAGCGGTAACAGACGCAGCACTTCCTAAGCTAAGTCACGACCTGCATCCCCTGTCCCGACAGGCGCCCGGTTTCACTGTGCCGCTGGGCGTCCTTACCTCGAAGACGGCGAGGTGCAGACCACCGCTCGATGAGTGGGCACCAGAGCGACAGACGGGCAACACGCCACCGGGATGCTCACAGGCCGACCCATCCAACGGCGAACGCGCCGCGACTCCGCGTCTAGTCGGACGCGTGGGCTTGTTGCAGCTACCCCCGCTATCCGGAACCAACGACAGCGACCGGGGGCCGATACCCCTCGGTTGACCTTTCTATGATGCCGACCACGCAGATATCTCGATCAGGGGCCAAGAATGAACCGGGCGCGCTCAGGTCAAATGTGTTCAGGTACTTCACGCCCGTTTGTCGGTTGATCGTCGGTGTGGCCACGAGATGGTGTGACGGTTGGACCTGCGTGCCAGCAGACCCTGAATGCCCGAAGGCCAAGAAATCCGCTCCGCCGCTCCACAAACACCAGCAAACGCTGACAACCACGAGGGACGAAACCCCGACTTTTCTGGGCTTTCACACACGTTGGCGGACACCCACAAACGTGATAAGTGGAGACGATGGGTTTCGAACCCACGACCCCCGCGTTGCAAACGCGGTGCTCTAGCCAACTGAGCTACGTCCCCGGGATACCGGTGAGACACCATTGTGCCATCCCTGTCGCCAATCGGCACAGAATTGCGGTTCGCCCTACCATCGACCTATGAACGACGCCTCCCCGACCGCCGAAACAACCCCGGAATACCAAGCTTTCTCGGCCCTGGTGACCTCTCGACGTACCAATCTGCGCATCGATCCCGATCGAGCCGTTGACCCCTCGATGGTGGCCGAACTTTGTCGGCTGGCCACCTGGGCTCCGAATCATCGCCTCACCGAACCGTGGAGATTTGCCGTGGTGACGGGCAGTAACCGGGCCGAACTGGGTGCTCGCGCCGCCGCGTATCAGGCCGAATTGGGCGAGAGCGTCGAGGCCAGGCTCCAAAAGACGCGAGGTAAGTACTTGCGGGCCCCCGTCAGCTTGGCCGTGGCCTGTGTGCATCATCCCGACCCCGAAACCCATATGGAGGACCGAGATGCAGTCTCGGCCGGTATCCAAAACATCCTGCTGGGGGCCACCGCTCTCGGGCTGGCGAGCTATTGGGGAAGCGGTCTGGTCACCCAATCCCCCGAGGTGAAGAACCTGTGCGGTTTCGCACCCGACGACGACCTCCTCGGCATCATCTATCTCGGCTGGCCGACCTCCAGCGTGGCGAGTCCGGGTCGATCCGCCCCACAAACACACTGGCTGTAGCGGTAACTTGCCACCAGCCGTAAGTATTCCTTCATTAATTGGCAAGGAATCGTCTAGATATGCCTAAGCCCTCTAGTAATTCGGAAATGATCCGATAAACATTACATAACACGTTCGCAGGATCTTCGGATCCGCAACCCCTCGCCTCGTGCCGCCGGCGGCCCGCAACGCCGGCTGGCACGAGGCGTTTCACTTTTTCGGAACAGCCTTTTCTCCACAGCGCTTCGAGCAGCTTTGGGAACCCCCGGAAGGATCGTATGACGTCGGAAATCGAACATATCGGCGTTGTGGTGATCGGTCGAAACGAAGGACCACGCTTGGTTCGCAGCCTCGATTCTCTTCGCCCGCAATCCGCCGCCATTGTGTACGTCGATTCGGGATCATCCGACGACAGCGTGCAGCAGGCCCAACGGCGTGGGGTGCAGGTCGTGCAGGTCGACCTGTCGAAGCCTTTCACAGCGTCGCGCGCTCGCAACACCGGGTTCGCAGCCCTGATCGAGCGATGGCCGCAAGTCAGCGCTGTTCAGTTCGTCGATGGCGATTGTCAGATACTGCACCGCTGGTTGGCTGACGCGTCGGCCGCGCTCGACGCGGATCCGGCCCGGGTGGCGATCTGCGGATGGGGCAAGGAAATACACCCCGAACACAGCATCTACAACCGCATCTGCCAGGTCGAATGGCGCATGGGCTCCGCCGGAGAGGTGGGCGCATTTGGTGGCCTGGTGATGATACGGCGCTCGGCCTTCGAAGCTGTCGGTGGGTTCGACGAATCAGTCATCGCCGCCGAGGATGACGAGTTGGCGGTGCGACTGCGCGCCAGGGGCGGCACCATCTGGAAGCTCGACCGTGACTGCTTCGCCCACGACGCCAACATCTTGCAGGCCAAACAATGGTGGAAACGGGCGCAGCGCAGTGGATTCGCCTACGCCCAAGTGTCGAGCCTGCATGGAACATCGGACGAGCAGAAGTTCGTCAAGGAACTACACCGCACCACGCTTTGGGGCTTGGTCGCCCCGGCTGTAGCGATCATTGGCGCACCCTTCACCCGAGGGATTTCGCTGGGAATCCTGGCCCGCTATCCGATCGCCATGGCGAGAGCAGCGCGAACAGCTCATGGCCGAGGAAACAAGCTTGCAGACAGCCTGGCGTGGGGAATCTCGTGCGGCATCGCCGTCTTTCCTCAAGCTATCGGCGCACGGCAATTCACGCGTGACAAAAATCGCGGAAAGGCGCACAAACTCATCGAGTACAAGTCGGCCGAGCCGACAACCAGTGCCGCTCAACGAACAGGCTGATCTCACCATGACTTCCCCCGTCACCTCTGTCGCCATACTTGGCGCGGGCTATATCTGCGAATACCACATCGCAGCCGTGCGTCGCATGCCCAACACCGAGATCGTCGCTATCTGCGACGTGAACGAAGCCTTGGCCGAACAGACCGCCCG
>JAYTVF010000327.1:0-16429 GCA_043744155.1 Acidimicrobiia bacterium
CTTCTCGGTCAGAAGAAGAAGTTCGGCGATGATCCCGTGACGGTAGAGGTTCCCGAGACGGTGACGTTGAGCGAACTCTTCATCGCTGCGTCCGGGGTGTAGGTCGCCGTGTTTGCCGCCGACACTGCTGCTGTCGTGCCGCCATTTTGCTTGCCGAGCGTGATGGTCAACGTCGTGGCGCTCCAAGTAATCGTGGAATCATTCCCACCGCCGTTCGCACCGAATGTCGCGGTAGCGGTCACGAAGGCCCCGCTGCCGAGGTCGATCGATCCGAACTTCAGCCCACCCACACCGGTGCACTTCGCGGCCGAAACAATGACGGTGTCGTTCGCAGCACCGGCCCCGTTATTGATCGTCACAAGCACGTTGTTGTTCCCGTTGAGCGGAAGTGTGCTGCCCGGGCAGACGGTGGTCAGATCAAGCGCTTGAGAGAATGTTACGACGATCGTGTCGCCTTCGTCGATCTTTTTGACTGTGCCGGTACGGTTGTTGAGCGCAACCGAGATCGGCGTCGGCGGGCGCACGGTGAGCGTGACATTGGCCGTCGACGTGGCACCGGTGGCATCGGTGACCGTAACGGTGACAGGGAAGGATCCCGCCGAGCTTGACGTTCCGGTCAGAACGCCCGTCGACGCGTTCATCGTCAGGAACGCTGGCTTCGTGGGTGCTGTCCAGGTGACCGGCGCAGTGCCACCGGCGAGGTTCAGTGTGCCCGAGTAGGCGAGACTCTGCTCGGCGATCGCCAGGGTGCCGCTCAGGATGGGAGCCGGGTTGATCGTGAGCGTGAAGGTTCGCACGACAATGCCGCCACCCATGTCAGATGCGGTTACCGTCACCGTTGAGGATCCTGCGGCGGTGGGCGTGCCACTGAGCGCTCCGGCAGCGAACGTCATGCCGACCGGAACACCGCTGGCGGTTACGGTGACCGCCGGTGTTCCACCGCTCGAAGTGTATGTGACTGATGGGTAGGGCCGCCCAACCGTCCATGCGGCCGCCGGGGTTGATGATTGGGACAGCGTCAGCGTGACATTGATGGTGAGCGAGAAGGTTCGCGTCAGTGTTTGGCCGATGCTGTCTGTCGCCTTCACCGTCACCGTCGTTGCACCAGCGACCGTCGGCGTGCCCGAGATTGCGCCGAGTGTGCTTTGCATTCCGGCAGGTAAGCCGGTGATGACCCATGTGACCGGCGCCGCGCCACCGGTCACGGTGTAGGTTTGCGTCGGGAACGTGAATCCTGCCGTCCAGGCGGCCGGAGGCGTCGGCAGGGCGCCCCAGCCGAGCGGCGTACTGATCGTTATGGGGAGCGACAAAGTCTTCGTCGCTGGCGGTCCGCCAACCGGGCCGGTGCCGTTGTCGGTAAGGGTGATACTGGTGGAATAGCTCGCGTTGGTCGTCGGTGTACCTGACAACACACCGGTCGAGGAAAGCGTCAGTCCCGCTGGAAGGCCAGTGGCGGACCAGGTGAAGTTTCCGCTCCCGCCGGTTGCCGAAAGGGAACCGTTGTACACCGATCCGACGACGCCAACGCTGGGCACGGCACTGCTATCGATGACCAGCGGCTGAAGGATCGTGATGCTGAATGGCCCAACGGTGAGCGAGCCACCGGTGGTATCGACGACAGTAAGGTTGATCGCGGCGGACGAGCCGGTGCTCGTCGGGGTGCCGGAAATGACCCCACCGGATGAGATCGACAAGCCAGCGGGAAGTCCAGTGGCACTCCATGAGTTCGATCCGCTCCCGCCGCTCGCGGTCATTGTCAGCGACGGGTACGCAGTAGCTGAAATCCAGGTCGCGAGTGAGCCGGGTCCCGAGAAGGCCAGGGGCGAGTGAATCGTGAGGGAGTAGCTGCGGGTTGCGACAACGCCGTTGGAGTCGGTGGCCTTCACCACCACAGTCGGATACGACCCCGCCGTCGTCGGCGTGCCCGAAATGACACCGGATATGGCATTGATCACCAGACCCGGCGGCAGGGTTGACGAGATCCACACCAGACCCCCGCTCCCGCCGGCGACGGTGACCATGGTATTCGGATACACCGAACCCGAGTCCCAATTCGGCATTGTTGCGGGCGCGTTGATCGAGAGGGCACCGGTGATGGTGAGTGTGTACGTCCGCGTAGCCGAAACGCCGACGCTGTCGGTCGCCTTGGTCACAATGGATCCAAAGGTTCCGGCCGAGGTCGGCGTGCCGGAGATGACGCCGGTTGTGGCGTTCAAGGTCAGCCCGGGCGGCAGGATCGGCGCCGTCCATGACCACGCGTAGGAGCCCGTTCCACCGGTGGCGGTCAATGTCGTGTTGGGGTAGGCAGGCGGGCCGACGGCCCAGCCGGGCAACGCGACGGGCGCCGTGATAACTGGTGCCGGGTTGATCACAATGGTGTATGCGCGGTTTGCGGCCGCACCGTTGCGATCCGTCACCGTAATCAACACGTTAGAAGTCGTCCCGGCCACGGTTGGGGTGCCATTGAGTAGCCCGGAGGCTGGGTCGATCGTGAGGCCAGCCGGAAGGTTGGGGCTCGCCGCCCAAGTGAACGGCGCGCTTGCGAAGCTGACCGTCGGGTTCGCCAAATATGTCGCGCCAACCGTAGAAGCTGGCAGCGTGAGTGGTAGCCCGAACACCGGCAGATCGTTGACGACGAGCGAGTAGTTTTTGGTAACGGTGAACGCGGCGCCGTCGGTGACGGTCACCGTTACCAAGAACGTTCCGGTAGCGGTAGGTGAGCCGGAAATGACACCGCTGAGTCCGCCCAGGAGCAAACCATTGGGCAGACCAGTTGCGGACCAGGAGTATCCGCCGGTGCCGCCGCTGGCGACGATCGTGGCGGAATAGTTGGTGTTCAGGGTTGCGCCGAGAAGCGCCGCCGGACTGGCGATCGTCAGTGCTCCGGAACCGACGTTCAATGTGTAGGAGCGAGCCACGGTTCTCTGAGTCGGCGACGACGTGTCGGTGACGCCAACGACAACGGGATAGATGCCGGCCGTCGTCGGTGTTCCCGAGATGACACCGCTGGCCGCGTTGATCGTAAGCCCGGCCGGAAGGCCCGTGGCTGTCCAGTTGTGATACGGCGCCACGCCGGCTGCCGCCGTGAGGGTTACGGTGAACGCGACGCCGACAAAGGCGGGCGGCAGGTCTGCCGTCGTGATCGTGACCCCCGGCCCAAGAGTAGTGAACCCGTTGCCGCCTAAGTCGATGGCGTAGGCGATCACCGAGCCGAGCTGTAGGTTGCTCCCGCCCGAAATGCTCACGACGGCGAGGGGCGCGTAGATGATCCCTTTGTACGAATCGATGCCCGCACCGCCATTGATGAATACCGGCAACGCGGTGCTGAGCCACATCGAGACATTGGCGTAGGTACCACTGGTTTGGCTGCCCAACGTGATGTTCGCCGACGCGTTGACCGAAAGGCTTCCGCCTGCGAAGTAGAAGAGCACGTTCGGGGCGTTGACCGTGCCCTTGATGTCGAGGCCAGCGCAAAAGATGTAGATACCGGCGTCGAAGACTGCAGTCACGCCAGGGCCGATGGTGACTGAATTCTTGTAAACCCCGGCCTGATAGTGGCCGGCGCCGGTCAGTGGCGGGTTCCCGACCGTAACAGCGCACGCTCCTGCGTTCGGTGGCGGCGGCAAGCTGGCGAGGGGATTCGCCAATTGATTCGAGTAACCGAGAATCGAGGAGGGGCAGGCGGCGCCCGAACACCCCCCGGGCGAGAGAATCGACGTGCTGTCGGCGCTGTAGCTCCCTGACCCAGAAATACTCATAGCACTACAGCCGGGCGGTGGAGCCACGTTGACCACGGCGCCGCCGAGTTGCACGACGAGTCCGGCGTTGCCATTGACGTTCAAGAATGCGCCACTCGGTGGACAGGTTGCCCCACCCAGGGCGAGCAACGGTACGGCACCCGAATTCAGGCTTGAGGGTGCCGCTTGCGACTGTGGCCGGAACTGGGCGGTGAGCGCGTAGGTGAACGCCGAGGCGGAGTAATTCGGGTCGTTGGTTTCGGTGATAGTGAAGGTGACGACGTCAGGAAGCACGGGGCATCCGGCAGGGAAACAGGCCACCGAGACAGAACTGACCTTGGTCCCAAGCACTAGATCACCGCTCGACACGCCATCGCGACAGGCACGGCGGTTGATCTGATGGGTGGTTGTATCGAGCGCATAAGAAGCGGAGTTCGTGTGTGGAGTGACAGCCTGATCAATCCAGCGGAAGTCAGCGAGGAAGACATCGCCGGCCGGCGTGCACCCGGCGAGACCGACGTTAAACAGACCGAGCGTGACGTTCAGTACACCGGTCGCCGGATCCGTGCCGCCTGCGGCCGCGGCGTCCTTCACCAAAAACGCCGAGATCAACTGAGCGTCACTCGACTCACGCGAGCTCTGGCTCGATGAACGGGCTGCGGACGTCGCCGTGAGTAGCGACGCGGTACCTGCTCCGGTGACGAGACCGAGCAGGCTGACCGCAATGATGACTTCAACCAGGGTGAAGCCGGCATCGGCGACGACTCGCGCCGAGAGTCGCTTACCGAGTTTTTTGAGGATGGCGATCATCCGTTCACGCTCCAAGACTGCACGTAGGTGCGGGTGATGATCAGCGGGCTCGACAGCGGCGAATCAGGCGCTTCGAAGTTGACTCTCGCTCGGGTGATCGTCGTGGCATCGGTACATACGATGCCTGTGTCGAGACACGCGGTGAAGATGACGTTTCGTTGCATGAGCGGGAATCCACCCGCCAGCACAAGCTGCGGGGCCGGGGTGCAGTCGACGCGAATGTCCACCGTATTCAGCGTCTGCGAGTACGGCCCACACGGATCCTCGGCCGGTCGTTGCGGGCGGATCGGGGCGACCACGGTGTTGTGGTTTGGCATGTCACGCACCTGCCCGACTGCGTATTCGATGGCACCATCGGCTGCGTACTGACGCGCACGAGTGGCGTCGAGCGGCACGCGAGCACGGGTGCTGGTAGCGATGAAGCTGAGCAGCCCGCCAAGGATGGCGCTGACCATCACAATCATGCCGAGCACCATGATGAGCGCGGCGCCCTCATCGTTTCTGTAGCGAAATCGAGGGGCGGTCATGGCCGTCGAACCACGATGCTCATGGTGCGGGTGACGCCATCACCGGTGACGGTGAGTACGAGCATCTGTACGGGTGCGGCCGGCGGAATCGGGCACGCTAACGGAGCCGGGCTTTGGCTGACCGTGTAGCCAGCGGGGGCTGCGTAGGGGGCAAGCGTGTAGGCAAAGTTGGAGTAATTGCCGCAGTCGCGTCGCACGGCGTTTTTGGTGGCCTCAGCGTAGCTGCGCATCACCGTGTCGACCTTCACCAAGTTCCGCTGAAAACGGGTGGCCCGCGCTGCGGTCGCCAAACCCGCCATCAGCGCCGACACGACGAGGCTGAGCAGGACCAGGGCCATCACAATTTCGACCAGGCTCTCACCCGTATCACTTCGCTTGTTCGTCACGTCCGCCTCCCGTCGTCGTCGTATGTCGGTAGAAAAACTGATAGAGCGGGGCGGCCATCTCTGGCCGCCCCGGTACAGACTTCCCTGACCTAGATCACGGGAAAAGACACGCGCCGAGCGTGGGCGGTGCCCCAGGCGTGAACACAAAGTGCCAGCCCGTTCCCGTCACGATGAGCCCAGTACCGTCGACGACGGTTCCACCGCTCAGCTCAAGTTCGTTCGCCGTCACCATTGCCTGAACGGTCGCCGGATACGTACCACCAGTGTTGGAGTAGTGGACCGCTTCGCCCGCCTTGGTGGCGTCGCGTGACGCGGCGCAGGCGCCAGCCTTGCCGTTGTTGGTGAGGCCGCCGATGCCGACGATGACGACCGCGCTGAGAACGCCAATGACGACGATGGCGATCAAGAGTTCGATAAGGGTGAACCCTTCGTCGCTTCCCCGCCGAGCTTGTAGTTGCTTCAACATGATTCTCTCCTTGTGAGTGATTGAGGTTGTGCGTTTGACGGGGGTGCTGCTCCGCCCTCGTGAGGAACTACACCTTCACTTGCTTGAAGATGCTGTACATCGCCGAGATCTGTGCAACAGCAACGAAGCCGACCACGAAACCGACGAGAACGATGACGATCGGTTCGAACAGATCGGTCGCCTTCTTCAGTCGGTAGGTCAGCTCCTTTGCGTAGAACTGTGCTGCCGCGTGCAGCTGAATATCGAGAGATCCGGTGGTCTCGCCCACCCGGATCATTTGCCGGGCCGCCGGCGGGAACAGCTGCGTATCGGTGAGGGGACCGGACAATCCGCCCCCTCGAACCATGGCCGTTCGGGCCTCTCGAAGTCGGCTTTGGAATACTTTGTTGTTCGTGCTGTCACCGGCGACCTCGACGGCCTCGGGCAACGACACACCGGCCGAGGCCAGCGCAGCCAGCACCCGGCAGAACCGCTCGACTGCGATGAGGTTGAATAGCGCCCCAAGAGAGGGCAGCTTGAGCGAAATGGTGTCTCGGCGGATCTTGCCTTTCTCACCACCGAGCGCAGACAACCCGGCCACCGCAGCGACGGTGAAGAAGGCGAGCACGAGAAACCACGACGACTGCATGAAGTGGGTGAAGCCCAGCAGCATGCGAGTCGGCAGGGGCAGCTTGGCTCCCAGACTGGAGTAAAGGCCTTCGAACTTGGGCAGCACGAACGCACCGATCACCACGACCGCGATCGCGGCCAGACCCAGTACGAAGGTCGGATAGGTGAGGGCGCTCTTGACCTGGCGTCGAGCCTCGACGTCACGCTCGATGTAGCCGGCCAGTTGATCGAGCACCTCGGGCAACCTGCCGGTCAGCTCGGCGGAATGCACCATTTGGATGAAGTAACCGGGGAAGACCTTGGGGTGCTCGGCCACCGCCGCACCGAAACCGCCGCCCGACCGAAGCCGCTGCGAGATCGCCGCGAGCACCTCTGTCATCTTCTTCGATGACGACTCTTCGGCGATAATAGAAAGCGCATCAAGGATGGGAATACCGGCTTGCAAGAACGAGGCCGCCTGGCGACTGAAATTCATGACTATCTCAGGCTTGACTGCTTTTCCGATAAAGAATTCCCGCTGATACCACTTCTTCGGAGCGGGGCCAGAAGCCGCCGGGTTCGCCCGCCTTGCCTCGGCAGCCGGGGCTGCCGGTGGCGAAACCACAGACATTGCTGAAGGCGCAGGCAGCGAAGACGAGCCGTCGACGCCCAACATCGTTCTCCATCCGCTCATCCGTACTCCGCCCTTCGCCGTTTCTTGACGATAAGTACCTATCTTGGTAAAGCGCAAGCCATTAATTGGTAAATAGTTCCAATGGCGCACCCGACGGAAGCCAATTAGTCACCAATGCCACGGGTTGTGTTGCCTTGAACACGACTTAACAATTTGATCACCGCCGACCAAGTTCTCAGAGTGGTCGTGTCAACTCTTTGCGCACGACCGCCTGAGCGAGCGCGTCTTCGTAGGTGACAACCCCCGCCGCCACGAGATGCGAGAGGCTCATCTCTAGGGTCTGCATTCCCTCGGATTGCGAAGTGGTGATCACATTGCGCAATTGCCGAGTCTTGCCTTCCAAGATCAGATTTCGAGACGCGCTGGTGGCGAGCAGCACTTCATAGGCCGCCACCATTCCTCCGCCGACCCGCGGCAGCAGTCGTTGAGCAACGACGGCGGCCAACGATCCGGCCAACTGCACCCTGATCTGTTCTTTGACTCCCGCCGGTGACACATCGACAATTCGGTCGAGGGCTTGCGAGGCATCATTGGTATGAAGCGTCGAAAAAACGAGGTGGCCGGTTTCCGCCAACGTGAGCGCTATTGCGATCGACTCGGGGTCTCGCATTTCCCCGAGAAGGATGACATCGGGGTCCTCGCGGAGGGCGGCTCGAAGCGCTCGCGCGAACGTATCGGTGTCTGAACCCAACTCGCGTTGGCTGACAGCGCTGGCACGATGGGTGTGAACGAACTCAACCGGATCCTCGATCGTCAGGATGTGACACCGACGGTTCGCGTTGATCCAATCAACAAGACTCGCAAGACTGGTCGACTTTCCGGATCCGGTCGGGCCAGTGAAAAGGACCAAACCCTGTGGCAGCATCGCCAGATCGCGCACCGATTGGGGAATACCTAGTTCGTCGAAGCCCGGGATGCGGTTTGGAATGAAACGCAGTGAGACGGCGGGTTCCCCCCGTTGCAAAAACGCATTGCCTCGGATGCGGGCGAGTTCTCGCCAGGACAGAGCAAAGTCGACCTCCTTGTGATTTGAAAACAGGGCCTTCTGACGGCCGTCGAGCACGCCGGCCACGATGCTTCCGATGGCACTTCCGCTCAAGACGGCCTCGTCCTCGAGTCGTTTGAGCATTCCGTCCACACGAATGAAGGGGGCTGATCCACCGATCAAGAGCAGATCACTGGATCCTTCCTGCCAGGCACGTGCAAGAAAATGATCGAGCGTTCCGTTGGGTATGTCCATTTCGGCACCATAGAACTCCTCATTTCCCGTGTCTCCAGGCTGGCCGTAGGCTATTTGCACCTTTCACGCCGAGATCCACCACAGATGCCGACCACAGGTGACTCTCTCGACACCCAGAGCGTCGCCCGAGCGGAGGAGAGATGACCAGGGACCCCCGTCGCCTCTATCCTGGAAGCCGTGACAACGGATGCAGACGTGGACCGAACCCGGCTTTTCGACATCATCGAGCAAGACCTAGCCGGGGTCAGCCACGCCATGGGTCGCCTCGATGGGGGCACCTACTTCACGTGTGAGGGCTGCGGCGTCACGCTCGCCGACGATGTGCTGGCCGACTCCCCCACCCTGAGCCGTTGCGTCAACTGCCCAGCCGCGTAACCCGCACTCTTCGCCTTGGTCGGCTCGGTGCCCGCCAAAGCGGTGCGTACGCGCTGCACCGGGTAAGGCGGGCGACGACGTCGCTTGCGGAGCGCGAGGCGCTCGATGAACGCTTCACCATCCGCTCCACCGAGGATGTCGTACGCGAGTTGGGGCAGATGAGGGGCGTCATGATGAAGGCCGGCCAGATGCTCAGCTGGGTGGCCGATGGCCTGCCACCCGAGGCCGCCGCTGCGCTAGCCACCCTGCAAGCCGACGGCCCGCCGATGGACCCTCGCCTCGCCGCCCAGGTCATCACGGATCAGTTGGGCGCACCACCCGAGCAGATCTTTGCGGTCTGGAACCCCGAACCGGTCGCGGCGGCCAGCATCGGGCAGGTGCACCGGGCCACCATGCATGACGGGCGACAGGTAGCGGTGAAGGTGCAATATCCGGGTATTGCCGCCGCCATGACGTCCGATCTGGCCAATGCGCAGGTGCTCTACCGGCTCTTCGGCGCGTTCGCGCTGAAAGGCATCGACCCGAAAGGCATCGTCGACGAACTGCGCGATCGCATGCGTGACGAGCTCGACTACTGCGTCGAGGCAGCCAACCAACAGACCTTCGCCGAACGGTATCGGGACCATCCGTTCGTGCGTATTCCCGCAGTGGTGCCCGAACTTTGCACGGCCCGGGTCTTGACCTCGGAATGGGCTGAGGGTCTGTCGTTCGAGGAATTCTTGCTGACAGCCGACGAAGGAGCCCGTCAACGGGCGGCCGAGGTCGTGTTCCGATTCGCGCAGGGTTCGGTGCATCGTTACCTGTCGGCCAATGGCGACCCGCACGCAGGCAACTATCGATTCCACCTCGACGGCACCGTCACCTTCCTCGATTTCGGTCTGGTGAAACACTTCGACGCCGCTGAATGGGCGCGCATGGCGCCGTCGCTCGACGCCTTGGTGTTCGACCGCGACGCAGCCAAGACGGTACGCGTGATGGAGGACATCGGCTTCCTCAGCGCCGATCATGGTCTGGGCGTCGACGATGTGTGGGCTTACGTCAGCCAGCCGTACGTACCGTTTCTGGCCGACACCTTTCGTTACGAGCCGGGATGGGTGGGCACGACCCTGCGGGCGCTACTTGACCGCAATGGGCCATACGCGGATGTCATGGAAACGGTGCACATGCCCGCCAGCTTCGTGGTGCTCGACCGCGTCGTGTGGGGTGTGAGTTCGCTGATGTGCCGGCTGAACGCCCTCGGGCCCTGGCGCGGCATCCTGGCCGAGTACCGGTTCGACGCTCCACCAGCGACCGAGCTGGGCGTTGTCGAGGCGGCCTGGCGGGCCACGCTTTCGTAAACGAAACCATTTCTTGCCAGGTTGGCCGTGTACTTACCGACGGGACGACCGATACAGAAAGGGCCATGTCCGCGTCTCTACAAACCACGATCCTGCGTGTCCTGCGACGCAAGCGCGACGTGGCACGCTCGGTGGAGGTAACGCGATCCTTGATCAACCGCAGCAGCTGGCGGGCGATCGGCGCGCTGTTGATCGTTCCAGCCTTTATTTACCTACCCTTGGCCGAGGCCCGGTGGACAATGGTGGCCTTAGCCCCCCTGGTGGCTGCCTTCAACCTGGTCGTCAACCAGCTCGTGCGCGGTGGCCGACCAATGGCGGCATGGCTGTCGATGGTGGGGTTCGCCGCCATTGTGCTCACCTCGATGCTGGTGCCGCAATTGTGGGTGCCGATCATGATGCTGCTCACCGCCAACGTTGCGTTCGTGGCCCGCTGGTTAGGGCGCAAGTACGCCGTCTCGGCCATCGGTTACACCATCATCCTTCTGGCGGTCACGGCCATGCTGCGACATCAGCCCAACGCCATCGGCGGCATCGCGCTCTGGGCATTTTCGGCCGCGTGCACTATCGGCATCATCGGTGATGCGCGAAACGAGGCTGAGAACCGGGTGGCGCTCTACGCCAACATGGTTGAGTCGGTGGCCTTGGGCATGGTGATCGTTGCCCCTGGCAAGAGCGGGATCCTGCAGGTGCAGGCCCTCAATCCGGCCATGCGGAGTTTCACGACCCGGCCGCTCGACGACCTCGTTGGCCTTCCCGTCGCCGACGCGTTTTCCGAGCTCTTCGATTCGTCCACCATCGGGTCGCTCGCTGCGGTGGCCAACGGAGCCGACCCCGTAGAACTCGGCCCCACCCGAATTCAGGCCGAGAGTATTCACTACATCCGTCTGCGGGCTTTTCCCCTTACCGGCGGCAGTGCGTGCATCACAATGGAGGATGCGACCGCCTGGCAACTCGCCACGGCAGCGTTGAGCTACCAGACCAACCATGATGCGTTGAGCGGGCTGCCAAACCGGCCCAATGTCATCCAGCGGCTCGGCGATGCCATTGCCACTGCCGACCCCAAGCGGGGTGAGGTCTCGCTGCTGCTGATCGACCTCGACCGTTTCCGTCAGGTAAATGACACCTTTGGCCACCATGAGGGGGACCGCCTGCTGATCGAACTTGGTCGCCGCCTGAAGGCCGCCGCTCGGCGTGATGTCGTCGGTCGCATCGGCGGCGATGAGTTCGCGGTCATTGTGTCGGGCGTGAACGCCGCTATCCGCGCTGATGCCCTGGCCGAGTGGATTCGCCAAAGATTCCTCGAACCATTCGAGGTGCACGACCTGTCGATTCAGACCAGCGCAGCCATCGGTATCGCCACCTATCCGACCGATGCCCACGACGCGGCGGAGCTGATGCAGCGGGCCGAACTGGCCATGTATGCGGCCAAGAAGGCGCCCGACCGCATCGTGCATTACCTGGCCGATGAAGAGGCTGAGCCGCAGCAACTCGGCCTGTTGAGCGACTTCCACGGTGCCATCACCGCCGGAGAATTCACCACGGCCTATCAGCCGATCTTCGATTTGGCGTCGGGTGCGCTCGTCGGCGCCGAGACGCTGGTACGTTGGCAACATCCTGAGCATGGCCTGCTGGCGCCAGCACAGTTTCTGTCGCTGGCCGAGAAGGCCGGGCTGGTCGGCCGGCTGACCGAAGCGGTGGCCGCCGCCGCCATCGCCGATGCGGCCCGGTGGCACCGAGCTGGGCGTGCGCTGTCGGTCACCATCAACCTGTCCAGCGAAAGCCTGCATGACCACCGCACCGCATCGCAGCTGCTGCATCTGCTCGAGTTGGCCGACCTACCGGCCAGCGCGTTGCGGGTCGAGGTCACCGAGCAGGCCCTCCTTGATGATCCGGCCACTGCGGCCCAGGTGCTCTCGACCCTGCGAGCAGCGGGAACCGAAGTATCGATCGACGATTTCGGCACCGGTTACTCGTCGCTATCATTGCTGCGGCAACTGCCTATCGATGAACTGAAGATCGACAACACCTTCGTCAGCGCCCTCACCCCGCACGACACCAGTCTGGTGAGATCGATCGTCGACCTCGGTCACGCTCTCGGGCTACGCGTGGTGGCCGAAGGGATCGAAAGCCAGTCGGTCTGCGACATTCTGGCCGGTCTCGGTTGCGATCGAGGCCAAGGGTTCTATCTGGGTCAGCCCATGACGCCCGACCAGTTCTTCGACGTTGCTGTCGCCTCGCCCCGACCCTGGTCGCGATGGTCGCCCGGTCGGCCCGAGGCGTCCCACGCCCGCGGGGCCACCGTGACACAACTATCCACCCGTCGCACCAGCCCCCACCGCTGAACTTCTCCCACGCCCAGACCTCGATACCTCGCACGTTCGGGCCCCATCGTCGGGCGGATCGCTCTGTATCTCCGAGCTAGCTTGGGCTCACTACGCGAAACACTGTGGCCTCTCGGCGGCCGGTAGGATGACCCACGTGCCTGGAGCCATCGCCATCATCATCGTGCTGATCCTGTTTCCGATCGTTGTTTTGATGTCGGGAGCGGTTGGCGCAGCCATCCTCGGCACAGTCGTTGGCAGGGATGCCGAAGCGCGCCACAAGGGCTCAGAGCTCATCGATCTGAATCGCTGATCACTATGCATATGCAGGACCCGGCCTTCGAGGTCCTTACCCAGGCCGTGTTGCGCTATGCCGTGCAACGGATGCGGCTGGATCCGCCCCCGCTCGACGGGCCTCGTTCTGAACTGGAACTGCGGGCTATGGCCGGGTCATCCATTACCAAGCGGGGTGTGGGCGGATTAGAAGCACTGCGCATTTTCACCGATGTGCTGGCCCCGGCCTGTATCTCTACCGACCATCCTCGCTATCTGGCCTTCGTTCCCAACGCGCCGACCGAAGTATCGATCCTGTTCGACCTCGTCGTCGGTGCCAGTTCGATCTACGGTGGCAGTTGGCTCGAAGGTGCCGGGGCTGTGTTTGCGGAAAACGAGGCGCTGCGCTGGATCTGTGATCTGGTCAGCTTCCCGAAGACCGCAGGCGGCGTGTTCGTGTCGGGTGGCACCACCGGCAACCTCAGCGCGTTGGTGGCCGCCCGCCAGACGTGGCGCAACCCGCGACCCGAGCGGGATGTCGTGCGCGGCATCATCCTGGCCGGCGGTGGGGCGCACTCCTCCATTGCGATGGCGGCGCGGGTAATGGACGCCGATGTCGTCAAGATCCCCCCCGACGATCGTGGCCGCCTCACACGCGACGCTATCGAAGAGACCGTGGCCGGGCTTTCCCTCACCGATCAGGCCCGCATCTTCGCGGTCGTCGCTACCGCCGGCACGACCAATGTGGGTGTGGTCGATGATCTGCGGGCGGCGGGCGAGATGGCCCTGAAGCTCGACGCGTGGTTCCACGTCGACGGCGCCTACGGCGGAGCGGCGTTGGCCTCGCCTCGTACTCGTCATCTGTTCGACGGCATCGAACTCGCCGACAGTTTCGTCGTCGATCCGCATAAGTGGCTGTTCGCGCCGTACGACTGCTGCGCACTGGTGTACCGGCAACCCGAGTGGGCAAACTCGACCCACACCCAGCACGCGGAGTATCTGGATGTGTTGGCCGACGACCACGACTGGAACCCGAGCGATTACGCCATCCATCTGACCCGTCGGGCCCGTGGCTTGCCGTTCTGGTTCTCGTTGGCGACTCACGGCACCGACGCGTACCGGGTTGCCATCGAGGCCTCCCTCACTCTGGCCAGCGAGACCGCGGCGCTGATCGGGACTATGCCCTATCTTGAACTGGTGCTCGAACCCGAGTTGTCGGTGGTGGTCTTTCGCCGTATCGGATGGGATGAGACCGACTACGACGCCTGGAGCGACAAGGCCCTGGCCGACGGATTGACGATCACCGTTCCCACCAGTTGGCACGGCGAGGAAGTGTTGCGATTCTGCTTTATCAATCCGCGCACCACCCTGGATGATGTGCGCATGATTCTGGAATCGCTGGCCTAGCCAGCGCCGCGGCAACCGGTCGGTCGTCTTTTGAGGACAGCCGTCGGCTAGGCGGGCAGGTCGTCTTTCGGGGGACAGTCGTCGGCTAGCGCTGCGGCTAGCGCTCGCCGCAATCGGCCGTGCGGGGTTTCAGTGGGGTCGTCGGGTGTCGGCGGCGGGCGGGTTGGCTACTTTGCGAGTCGGCGGGCGGCGAGGGCTCGCCGTCTTGGTTCGTGCCCGACGTGCTTGTTCGGCCTGTGCCGCCTTGCCCTCGCGGATGGTGATCTCTCGCTGCGTGGCCCACGCGGTCTGATCGTCGTGCTGCGATCGGTAGCCGTCAACCTTGCGATTCCAGACCACGACATGGCGATGGGCTTCGGCGATCTCGGCCCGAATCCTTCGTATTTCTTCGGCCTGTTCGCGACCATCGGACCATCGCCACCAGCGGCTCGGGCGGGCAATGGTGGCAAGGAGTCGTTCTGAAGCCGCGGCCCAGGCACGCTCGTACTCGGCCAGGTTATTCTCCGCCTGGGCGAGATCGGGCGTGCGATCCGACGGCGTGGCGCGTTCGGCATGACGCATCGCAGCCACCATGGCGTCCAGTCCTTCATCCGATACGTCACGAACGTTCATTCCCGCCAACCTTTCGCCACACCAGTCTGCCACGAAAAGTGTACCTGTCGACCACGCACAGTCGGCCGCGACGGCCAACGATCAAGGGTTGACCAAGAAATTTGTGCCATTTTCCCTACCGCGCCAGTCCGAAGCCGAACCCCATGCGGCAAAATAGAGGGTCTTGAGTCGGATTTGACGAGATCGATCACCCTCGGCGGGGTGATCTTCGGAAGGGGTTGGCGATGGACGGCGAACAGCAGCAGCGAATTGACCGCCTCATGGCCAGTCGAGCCCGCCGGCACATCGGCGCGGACGATCCCATTGGCGACCTGAAGATCGTCCGTCAGCACATCGGCGCGGACGATCCCATTGGCGACCTGAAGATCGTCCGTCAGCTGCAACGTGCTGAGGCGACCCGGCTGGGTCGGCGTCGTCGGCCACACGCTGCGGGGGCAAGCCGTATTCTTGCCGCCGGACTCTCGACCTCGGCCATGCTCTTGGGCATATCCACCCTTGCCAACCACGGTGCGGCAGCCAAGAGCGCACCGCCGTCGACCCTCGACCTTGCAACGCTTTCGGCAACGGAACTTCCCACTGAGGCAGAAGGGGTGCCCGTGATAGTCGAGGTGCCTGCACCCGTGCAGGTTCCGGTCGGCGACCGCCCCGTCGTGCAACCGCCGCCCACCACCCTGCCCGCCTGCCAAGGGAGCCAGTGCGCCGCCTGACCCGCCGACCCATCATCGCCCTCAGTGAGGGAGGCGGCCGTCAGAGTTGCCGCACGGGCGTGCCCACGACCAATCGATGGCGACGGTTCTCGGCCCCAGTAGCTAGCCTCGCCCGATGATCGAGCACGAGCTGGATATCGCCACGCAAGACGGCGCAATGAATACCTTTGTCACGCATCCGGAGGAAGGCGGCCCCTATCCGGTCGTGTTCTTCTATATGGACGCACCGGGCAAACGCGAAGAACTGCACGACATGGCTCGCCGCCTGGCGACCGCGGGGTACTACGTGATCCTGCCGAACCTCTACTACCGCTCGACCCGAGAATTCGACTTCACCGCCCATGAGCGCAGTGTCATGTTCGACCTGATGGGCACACTCAGCATCGACATGGTGATGTCGGACACGAGGGCGCTGTTCGCCCATGTCGACGCCGACCCAGCCGCAGACGACAGCCGGGTCGGGTGCGTTGGGTATTGCATGAGCGGCCCGTTCTCGTTCGCGGCAGCGGGCACTTTCCCCGACCGGATCAAAGCGGCCGCATCCGTCTACGGCGTCAAGCTGTCCGGCAATGGTTCCCCTGCCCACCTTGTCTCGGCCGTGCGGGGCGAGTTGTACTTTGCTTGCGCCGAGTTCGACGATTACGCCCCGACCGAAATGATCAGTGCCTTAGAGACGCAGTTAGCCGAACTCAGCACCAACGCCCGGGTCGAGTGGTACCCGGGCGTGCACCATGGTTTCGCCTTTCCGCTTCGGCCCGTCTATGACAAGCCGTCGGCCGAACGTCATTGGGAACGACTGCATTCGCTCTTCCAGCGCAACCTTGGCTGAAGCGACCGTCGCATAAATGACGACTGACCGATGATTTCACCCGGTGAAGCTCGGGCCGGCAGCGCCGACGTCTGCTGCGTGCGATCCGGTTAAGCGCGACGCGATCCGGTTAGGCGCGAC
>JAYTVF010000328.1:0-4507 GCA_043744155.1 Acidimicrobiia bacterium
CCCCACCGTTCGCTGCGCTTGCGTGCTCCCATG
Source organism: Acidimicrobiia bacterium (assembly GCA_043744155.1). Taxonomy (GTDB): domain Bacteria; phylum Actinomycetota; class Acidimicrobiia; order Acidimicrobiales; family Ilumatobacteraceae; genus JANMCE01. The sequence continues at coordinate 34 of JAYTVF010000328.1, forward strand.
CGACATCGACCGCTCTGGCCAGCATCCGCACGATGTCGGTCAGGTCGACTCCGTCGGCGGCGTCAGCGAGTTGTTTGCGGTCGTCGTTGGATATCACCCGATCGAGCCGGGCGAGACGCCCTGCGATGGATGAGACAACGTCGGCGTCACGGACCCCGGAGGCGACCTGGTCGAGCAGCTTCTTGAGTGACTCATTCTTCGTGCGTTCGAACGGCTGGGTGTCGTTGAACCGCGACCCTTCATCTGTTCGAAGAAGTTGCGAGACCGCACCATGCGCATGAACATCACACATTCCAATGGGCGCACATCGGTGCCGGTGGCAATCATGTCGACCGTGACTGCGATGCGCGGGTTGAAGCTGTTGCGGAACTGGTTCAACAAGTCCTCGGGCTTCACGCCGGTAGTTCGGTAGGTGATCTTTGCATCAGGGCCGCCGCGTTTTCGGCTACGCACCCGACCTGCGATGAGCGCCTTCGTGGTAACGCCGAGGTAACGGAACATGCCGAACACGGGCGAACGGCGGCGATTCGCCACAAACAACACAGCCGCAAAATCCCTGGTCAGAGCACATTTCTACGAACACCGGCGAACGGCGCTGAACCCCTCGGGAGCGTTTCCTAAACCGTGCGTCGCATGTTCGAATCATGCCGGGGGCGCCCTTGAAATTGCAGGCCCACAGGCCTCTGAGCAGGTACTTTACCAGCTTCGAAGGCCTGATGGTCGCACTGTCGATTTACCGTGAGGGACCGCCAGATACCGCCATTTGCCGGTGTCTGTGGGAGGAGCGTGGGAGGAGACACGTGGGAGGAGACAGCGTGGGAGGAGAATCGTTTCCTCCCGCGGGTTTTAGGTGCTGGCCTCCGATTCACTGACCCCCGCCCGATGCCTGAGCTGATGAGATGGGAGTCTCCTGTCGGTGGTCGAGCGCCCGAGGCCGTGGATGGACTCCTGTCACGGTTCCGTCTTCGACCGTTTGGACCGTACGGGCTGATCGAGCTTCGCCCACCGCCGGTCGAGGCTGCCGTTTGGGGTGTTGCGCGGCCCAGACCCAATCGGGGCGATGCCGAAGACACGGCTCGCGTCATGGAACCCCATCGAGACCCGACTGGCACGCTGCGGGCCGCCCATCCGGCACGCGTCGGAGTGACGAACTAACTCGTCACCGGGCGGAAACGACGTCGCTTGTCGTTCAGAGGTGAAACCTGGATCGCGATCGAAGCGGCCTGCCAAGCGCGGTATCTTCTCAATGCTGGTGCCCCTCGGGCCCGCCCGTTGCCGGGACTGGCGGCGCTTGCATTGGCGGCGCGGATGCCGTAAGCGTTTCGGAACGGTTGTGGCTTCGTCAGATCCGGTTCGAACGCCTAAACCCACTGCAGAAGTTCAATGCCGAGGGGTGTGGCAACCGGCGTGAGGAGCGAAGCTTTGGTCACGAGGCCCGAGAGCATGCCAACGTCGGCGAGGCGAGCCGCTCCGAGATCAGCCAGCACGATCTCAAGAGCATGCTGCTCGATATCGAGCTTCGCCGCGTCGAGAACAGCTCGGCGCTGGGCGGAAATGAAGTTCGGTGGCTCGATGGACTTTTCACGAAACCACTCCGAGGGATCCTTCAGGTAATTCAAAACGAGGAAGTGTTCGACTTCGAGGTCGTCAATGAACTGGATAAATCGTGAGACGACCAGCGAGCCACGGCCCGGATCGAGCGCCATCTTCGTCAGAAGATGTTTCAGCATCGCCAGCTTGGCCTCGACGTGAGTTCCGACGGCCGCTCGTGTCGGACACCTCGCCGACCGAGTAGGGCCTCGGCCCGCCAGCCGTTCCCGGACGAAATGCGGGTGACGCGCGCGAACGCCTCGATGGGCGGTTCCGATCGCTCCTCATTGACAGCGCCTACTCTGAACGCTTCGGTCCCGCTGCTGCTCGTCTCGCTTTCGGTTTGGCAAGCACGGGCGCTGCTTCGAGAGTTGGCGGGGGTGCCGGCACTCGGAACAAGCCGATGAGAATGTGACCGAGTCCAAGCCTGGAGCCGACACTCTGGACCAGTTCTCGCAGGAACGGGTGAATCGCCCGAAGGACCGTCACGTCGCCGAAGGCGACGACGTCAGCTGGATCGAGCGCCTCGCCCGACGGCAACGTATACGCGGCTAGATAGCGGGCGTCGATTGTTGCGGCGATCGCGTCGTCGCTCGCCTTGAGCTCGATGTGGTACTCACACTCGAAGAACAGTCGTTCGTTCAGCTGCGTCATCGACGGGGCGATGGCGACGTGGACCACGTAAGGAGCGACAGCCGTCGGGTCGCCAAGTTGAGCGTTCAATCCAAGGAGACGGATGTCGTCAAGATTGGCGCTCCCACCGATCCGGGATGCACGTTGGTGAGTTTCATCGAGCGCGGCCTCGCCGGTCATACGGGAGACTCCTCGAAGATGACGTCAGCATGGCGCTCACGCGCAGCACGAGCCGCTACCGCGGCGAGCCATTTCCCGCGATCCGCGTGCGTCGCTAGCCACGGTCGCGCCGTCGAAGTAGCAGCAGTTGCGACGGGCGAGACTTCGAATCCCACCCGAAGCCGAGCGTTGACAGCCCTTGCGTAACGTTGAAGCGTCGAAAGCTGAGGGTCGGTGTCACCACCCTCCAAGTCCGAGACAGCGGACTGCGTGGTTCCCATGAACCGAGCGACGTCCACTTGGGAAACGCTCTGCCACTTCCGAACCCGAATCAGGTTTCGGAGCAGCGCCGAGCGTTCTTCGGCATCCTCGAAGGCATGTCGGAAGTCAGGATCAAGGCTTGCTTCCTCGATGAAATCATCGAGATCGTTGTGTTCGGTGTTCTTGAGAGTCCAGGTTGCCATCTCGTATTCCTCTCGTGGGCCACCAGTGTATCGGTCCTGACCGATATCACGTTAGCGGATTCCGAGGTACCGACTGCATCGCTACTCGGCGCCACGCTCAAGCCAGTCCTTCAACCGCCGCTTGGCCCGGTCGAGGTCGCGTTTCGGCAGCTGTTGCTGCTGTTTGTGAACAGCCGTAAGCGCCAAGACGATGTGTCCACCCTTCGACACCGGAGCGAATATCACCCTGTACTCGTTGCCGCCGAGGGTCACTCGGATCTCGTGGAGCAGGCAGTCGTTGACGCGAACGCCGAGCGGTTTGACCTCGCGCGAGAAGGACTCATCACGCTCGAAGCGCTTCATGGCCGATACGAGCGACGCTGCAGCGGGAGCGCCCAGCGCAAGGAGTTCGTCCTTGACGACAGATGCCTTGCCGGAGGTGGAGTAGAAGCGGAAACGTCGTACCGGCAATCGAGTTTCCCTTCTTCGCTACGAGGTGGGCGGAACTACAGTGCTGTCATTCTACCCGCACAATGGTAGGTGGGCGCAGGTTGCTGGGATCCTCCTGGTGCCTTGACCCCTGACCGGCCGACTCCATCTCCTACTTTCGATAGGCGTCCACGGTCTCCTGCGCCTTGGCCTAGTCGGCCTTGGGAGGAAGCGGTTTCCGAGACGACTTTGTGACCACCACCAATGACGTAGCACGCCTGATCCCGCAGGCGGATTCCGGTCCGTGGTCGTCGAATGTGGCGGCGACCGTGAACATCCGCCGCACACGATCGGTATCGGCAGTTCGATCGGCAGTTTAGCCGTTGTTCAAGCATTTCGAGGATGGGTCGTATTGACGTCGGTCCCGACCAGGTTGCCGACGAGTCTCATGGTCGGCCACGATCATCGTTAACGCCCGAGTCACCGATCAGCCGGACGTTCAGCGTGGCGGGCCGCTTCCTCGTCGAGATAGCACAGGCCGAGTGCTATCGAATGTTCACAGAATCCGCCGGGCTCACCGTTTGGGCATTCACATTCGCTCCAGAGCCGACCGGAGCGGTGATGCAACATCGCCAGGTAGGGCTGGCCGTCATCGATCGTCGCGCACAGGCTGTGCTCGTCCTCGTACAGGTCGTCGATCTCTTCCGCGAGGATGCGGGCGCGTTCCAAACGCTCGGCCCCCGCCAAACGCAACAGATCGGATTCCTTGAATAGTCCCATGGGTACTGGTCAGCCTATTCGAGCACTGCTGCTCTACGAGCCACCGTTGCTTGACGCGAATGGCGTCCAGTCGACAGCCGTACAGTGCCTTCTCGCTGGTGGACTATGAACCTCGAAGGGTGGGGGCAGGTGGGATGCGAGCACGGCGTGGGTGTGCTTCAGGGGAACGAGCGGTCAGCCGCTGTCGTACCTGTGTCGCCCAAGGCTGCGACTGCTTACGCGTCGAGGAGGACTCGGCGGTTGTTGAAAATCGCGGTGAGTTCGAGTTCACCGCCGAGTTGGGTGATGATCGATCGGAGCAGTTCGAGGGACAGCCCGATCTCGCCCGACTCGATCTGAGACACAGCGGACTGGGATTTGCCGATCATCGCAGCGAGTTCGGCTTGGGTGAGCCCGAGCGCTTGACGCAGTTCGCCGAGCTGATACTCGGCATGGTTTCG
>JAYTVF010000329.1:0-4486 GCA_043744155.1 Acidimicrobiia bacterium
TGGTCTACGAGGAAACATCGGCCACAAAACAGGCCCAAGCTGGCGCCAAGGTGGAAGCCCAGTTCGCCCGGGCCATCCAATATGTGCGCGCCACGGGCGCTCGCGCCGTGGCCCCGTCGGCCGGCCCGCCGTGCTTTCTCGACCCCGACCTCGCGCAGTACAACGTGGTGACCGGCGACGAGCTTTCGATCTTTCCCGATCAGCGCGAATTCATCCGGCGACTCCTCGAGCAGGGCATCGACACGGCCCGTTTCACCGTGCCGGGCACCACCTTCGTGCTGGCCGACGGCAACATTCACGTGCGTCAACCTGCGTCGGAGGCCGAAATCAACCGACCGTATGATCACAAAGCCGAGTACCTGGAAAAGTACGCCCATGACTGGGCGGAGTGGATGGACCGGCAGAAGGCCACATGGCATCAGCCGACCGCCGATCTCCTCGAGACACTGCAGGGGTGGTGGCAGCCGCTGATGGCATCGGCACCGACACTATGCGCTGCGGTCGGTGCGGTGGCCGTGCTCGATCTCGGCGACCTGACGATCGCGCTCGACTTCCCGAATGCCTGCGTGCGGGCGCTCGACGCTCACGACGAACCGCGCTACCGCCACACCATCGACCGCCGTCTCGTGGAGACCGTTGTGGCGCGACGGGCGGTTGATTGGTCGAACGCTTTGTTCTTGTCATTGCGATTCACTGCCTGGCGGGACGGACCTTTCAATGAGCACCTCTACAACTTCTTCAAATCGCTGTCACCCGAACGAATGGTGCGCACCGAAGCCGAGGTCCGGGCCAAGCGCTCCGTTGACAGAGAAACCGCCGAGGTGCGATTCGGGCCATACGCGGTACAAAAATACTGTCCGCACCGACGAGCCGACCTCAGCCGATTCGGTCACCTCGAGGGCGATGTCCTCACCTGTCACTTGCACGGCTGGAGCTTCGATCTGGCCAACGATGGGGTCTGCCTGTCATCGCACGACACTGCGATCCGCGTGAGACGCTGCCCCTAAGCCGACCGGCTCACGGTCGTACTGAGCCGCTTGCACCATTTTCGTGACGCGCTGAGCCATCAATCCATCCGGCTCATGGACAGGTCGTCGGCACCGTCCCCATCATGGACAAACGACGAACCTCCGGCGGGGGGCGAGGGAGCAGCAGTGTATCGATTGGTCCAACGGCGAAAAGCCGGTCCAACTCATGAGTACCCCGCCTTGCCTGCTCTGCCGCGCCCAAACACGGTACCTTCGTGCCTCACGGTGGAGAACATCGTTCGGGTCGAACCCACCACATCGCCGCTCACGGGTCTTGCCTCGGTAGGCCTGTTGACGCTGGCCCTCGAGCACGTTTATGCCCATTGCCAACAACGCCGGGTCCTGCCGAGTGAAGCCTTCGCACTGCTCATTCTGGAAACCGAGTTCAGCGATCGATCGCCCGTGGCGCGAGATGCCGTGCGGGTAATGATCGCCGACGAGGTGCGCCGAACCTTCACCGGCGGAGAGACGATCGCCGAGGTCGGCAATCGCCTGGTCATCCTCGGCGCACACACCTCTGGGCTGCGGCGTTCTGCGGTCGGTCTGCTGCGACGGCTGCGACGAGTGCGGGTATTGAAGGACACGCACCTCAGCGCCCAGATTCGACCGCTGCCAGATGATCCGGGAGAGTTGACCCGCTTCGTGCTCGAGATGGGTCTGTAGCGCGCCTGGGCGAGGCTTGCACCAACCTGTACTGAGGTGTGAATCGCCAGATTCTCATGTCCAGGTGGGCGAGGCTTGCACCAGCCTGGTACTAACCGTGGACGACGACCGTGGTTCCGATGGGCAGCAGCTCGTTGTCCCAGATCCAGTCCATCGCGGTCGTGGTGATGCGCACGCAGCCGTGGGATGCCGGGTAATTGGGGATGCTGTTCGACCCGTGTACCGCCACGCCGCCCTTAAAATACTTGGGCCGATACAGCTCGCCGAGCTGACCCTTTTCCCACCCCTTGGTGTACTCGTTGTACACCTTGAAGGTGCCTTCCGGAGTGATCGCGACATCGCTGATGTTGCCGCCCTGCTTCTGATTCACCTCGGTGTATTCCAGGCCTGAGCCGGTCGAAGTGTTGAGCGCCCACAAAGTCTTGCCACCGCGAATGAGGAAGAGCACCTGACGGCCCTTATCGACCTCGACGACGTCGCCCGCCGTGATGGTGCCCGATACCCGAGTGTCGACCATGGTCATAGCCGCAACGGTCGCCGCATCGGCGGTGCCCGAGGTTGCGGTCTTGAACGTGCCGACGTAGGTCTTCTGGAAAGCCATCACCGCTTGCTGGGTGAGCCAGCCGTATTCACCGTCGGCCGCATCGATCCAAAAGCCGAGATCGAGCAACCGATTCTGCAGCACCTTTACTTCTTCGCCCACCGCGCCTGGCTTTAACGGCAACAGCGGCACCGACGGAGCAGCCAGCTTGGCTATCGTGGTGGTCGGCGGCAGCGTGGTGGTCGACGGCGCGGGCGTCGTCGGCGGCGGCAAGGTCGTCGTCGGCCCGGGCGTCGTCGTCGGCGCCGGCGTCGTCGACGGGACTGGCGTGGTCGGCGGCGCCACTGCTGTCTGCGCCACCGTGGTCGGGGTGACGGTGGTGGCCAACGCTGTCGTCGCAGCGGTGCTGTTCGTCGTTGCCATGGCCGTCGTTGGCGAGGAACTCGCGGTGACGGTGGCGGCGGAGGCGGTCTTCGAAGGAAGCGCTTTAACGGAACGGTCAACGGTGGCGCACGCCGTGAGAAGAACGAGGGTGCACAGACCAGCCAGGGCCAGTCGGGGGGTGAGGTTGTCGATCATGTCCGCTAGTGGCTCCTTCCCGTCCGACGAGTTTGCTGCTGCTTAGGGCACGACAACGCTATGCGTGGCGGGAGTTTACCGGCAACGACCGCCGAAGCCGTGGCACGTAACTGGATTGTCACCTCGGCGCCACACCGAACGCATCGACTTCGGCATCCGATATTCGCCAAGGGGTATTCGGGATATCGCCGACGGCAAAGGTTAAGGCGACATCACAGAGATCATTTGAGGCATGGCGACAACCGAGACGAGCGAGCAAAAGGTCTCGCACCGCTCGCGGCGTCCAGCCAGATACCACCAGTTCACTCAGACTGACCGCCCCGTGACGTTTGGCCAGACGCTCGCCATCCGGACCGAGGACCAACGGCAGGTGGGCATACGTGGGCACTGATAATCCCAGTAAACGGGCCAGGTAGATCTGACGCGGCGTTGACAGCAGCAGATCATCACCGCGCACGACCTGCTCGACACCTTGGGCCGCGTCATCGACCACAACGGCCAAATTGTAGGCGAACACACCGTCATTGCGAACCAGCACGACGTCGTCGATCGCAGCCTGCACCAATCCACATCGTGCATCGGTAAAGCCGAGCGATGAACCGCTGTCGGCACGAAGTCGCAGTGCGGGGCGACGGCCAGAGGTTTCGAGTTGGCGGCGGGCATGGCCGTCGAGGTGCCGACATGTGCCCGGATAGGCACCATCGGGTTGCGCGGCACCATTGGGGGCCGACGCAGCCTCACGAATCTCACGCCGAGTGCAAAAACAGGGATAGGTCAATTCGGCCGACACCAACTGCTGGACGGCATGGCGATAAAGGTCGAGGCGCTCGGATTGGAAGACGACCTCGCCATCCCAATTGAGCCCGATGGCCTCGAGGTCGCGCAGTTGCCCATCGGCAAATTCACGTCGGGACACGAGGGTGTCGAGATCCTCCATCCGCACCATGAACCGACCACCGGAGCTGCGAGCGCAGAGCCACGCTGCCAACGCGGTGCGAAGATTGCCGAGATGAAGCGCGCCCGTCGGACTCGGAGCGAAGCGGCCGTTCACCCGACTGAAGGTACCGGGCGAGGCGAGCCCCGCCGGGATCGTGGGGACAGGAGGCGAAAGATCGTCATGAACAACACCACCGTGACGCAGGTGGCGCCGGCCCACTGCAACAGCAGATTGTGTCGATCCGTACCGGCGTAGAGCGAGTGCACGGTGGCGCTGACGAAGAGGCCGAACGAGCCGAGGTGGATGGTGTGCCACACTCGCCGGGGCATGCGGCGCATCAGCCACGACGTGATCTGTATGGCCAAAAGCAGGTAGAAGCCGATAATGCCCCAGGCCACCGCACCCGCTTTCCACTTGGTGTGCATCGGAATCAACAGGTCCGCGAACCGAAACGGCTGAAAGGTATCCAAGAACAGCCCAGCCATGTGCACCACGGTGAAAATGATGGACAAGGTGCCAAGGAATCGGTGCAGATCCAACAGCCACGCCGGAGCGCCTCGACGGCGAATCAGTCGGGTCGAAAGCAGCAGACCCCACACAATGCTGGCCGAGCACAGCACCCAGGCCACCATGCCGCCCGAGCGGGCCAGGTACCAGGTGGCTTTGCTTGTGAGCCCCATGATCATGATGTTGCCGCCTCCAAATCGTCGGCCACCGCCGCAGTGGTAACCGTGGTGC